>CAYWUY010000017.1:32356-48239 GCA_964461535.1 uncultured Flavipsychrobacter sp. | reverse complement strand
TGCATTATTATAGCTTCGCTTTCAATAACACAAGGACCAGCCATTAAGAAAAAGTTATTAGCAGGATTTCCTTTCTCAAATATTTCGTTCAGATAGTTTGACATAGAATGTAAAATTAGTCTAAGTAACTTATTTTTTTACATCTTCTATGTTAATCAATATACAAACTAACATCACTAGCTTAGGCTGAAGGTAGGAACCTTGCCTAGGAGCATATGGAAATATTTATTGTTTGCAGGAAGTGCAAATACCATTACCTTTTCAGATTTTGGTATGTGATAGTTCGCGATCACCATATATACGTTATTCATAACCTTTAATTTTAATAGTAAAATACCTAGCTGCTATTTATTATGGGTTAGCTTAGTAAGTATCACTATATCAAAGGTATATACGTAGTATTCTATGCCTTAGATTTAGTTAACTAACGGTAGTTTTTGTTTACAAACGGTTACAATAAGTTTTTAACTAATAAAAAATGGGTGCGTTGTTCGCACCCATTTTTTTATTACTAATTTTTGCTAAATTTTAGTTGATTTCCCCAACCATATCTCCAGGCTTCACCCATTCATCAAATTGTTCAGGAGTTACATAGCCTAATTCTACAGCAACTTGTTTTAGTGTTTTACCTTGTTTGTGTGCAGTTTGTGCTATTTCAGCAGCTTTGTAGTAACCTATTTTGGTATTTAAAGCTGTTACTAGCATTAAAGAATTATTTACGTGTTTAGCAATGTTTTCCTCTAGTGGAGCAATTCCTTCAGCGCATTTGTCATTGAAAGAAACACATCCTTCGCCTATTAAGCGTGCACTATGCAAGAAGTTGTAGATCATTACAGGTTTGAAAACGTTTAGCTCAAAGTGACCGTTAGAGCCGCCAATAGATATAGCTACATCGTTACCCATAACTTGTGCTGCTATCATAGTTAATGCTTCGCACTGTGTAGGATTTACTTTACCCGGCATAATAGATGATCCCGGCTCGTTATCAGGTATGAATATTTCGCCAATACCTGAGCGAGGGCCTGAACTTAACATGCGTATATCATTTGCTATTTTCATTAGGCTAACGGCTATTGTTTTTAACGCGCCGTGTGCCTCTACTATAGCATCGTGTGCTGCTAGGCTTTCAAATTTGTTTTCTGCAGTTACAAATGGCAAACCAGTTAGTGCTGCAATGTTTTCAGCTACTTTTACTGCATATCCTTTTGGTGTATTAATACCTGTACCTACGGCTGTGCCTCCTAAAGCTAGTTCGCTTAGGTGCGCCAAGCTGTTGTTGATTGCGCGTAGTCCGTGGTCTAGTTGAGATACATAACCGCTTAACTCTTGACCAAGAGTAAGTGGTGTAGCATCCATAAAGTGTGTACGACCTATTTTAACCACATGCATAAACTCTTGCGATTTTTTATGCAAGGTGTCACGCAATTTCTTAATACCTGGGATAGTAGTTTCTACTAGCATTTTATATGCCGCAATGTGCATTGCCGTAGGGAAAGTATCGTTAGATGATTGAGATTTGTTTACATCATCATTAGGGTGTACAAATTTTTCTTTATCTGTAAGCTGACCGCCTTTTATTACATGTGCTCTGTAAGCTACAACTTCGTTCACATTCATATTAGATTGTGTTCCCGAACCTGTTTGCCATACCACTAATGGGAATTCATTGTCTAATTTACCTTCAAGAATTTCATCACACACTTGACCTATCAGTTGACATTTTTCATCAGGTAATACGCCTAGTTGATTGTTAGTTAAAGCAGCCGCTTTTTTTAGGTAAGCAAATGCTTTAATAATTTCTTTAGGCATCTTGTTGATGTCTTGTGCTATTTTGAAGTTCTCAATAGAGCGTTGTGTTTGTGCACCATAATAAGCTGATGCAGGCACCTGCACTTCTCCCATTGTGTCTTTTTCAATACGATATGACATGATTACTGATGATTTTTTTAGTTCGGGTGCAAAGGTAACAGATGCTTTTTAAAATATTTTAAGTGACGGGCTGAGATGAATTCTTTTTTTGCACAATTGGTATGGATGTATTTTTAGATTTTTTAACATTGAGCATGTTTGTTTAATAAAAATGTTAGTATCTTTGTTTAACAATATTGTCAAACAAAATAGATAAAGGTGTCAACGAAAGATTTAAAAACAGAGGAGCTGATAAAAGAAACTGCTAAACGCATTTTCTTTACTGAGGGTAAGTTGCATGCCACTACTCAAGATATTGCAGATGCTGCAGGTGTTAATCGCGCATTATTACATTATTACTTTAGAAGTAGAGATATATTGTTTGATATAGTTTTTAAAGAGGCTATAGAACAGATGCATTGCAAGATGGAAGTTGTAATGGCTGATGGAGTAGATTTGAAAGATAGAATAAGAAAGTTGATACACAATTTTACTGAAATGAGCTTGCAGTATCCTTTTCTTGAGGCCTTTGTAATTACTGAGATGATTAGAAATCCGGAAAAACGTAAAGAGTTTAAACCGGACATGATGGAGAAAACCGAAAAAATACAAGCTTTTTATAATGAGCTAGAACAAGCCATGAACAGTGGACAGATGGCTAAAGTGAGTCCTGTAGATTTTTTAATTAATCTTATATCACTTATGGCTTATCCTATTTTGGCAAGACCCATGTTGCAAGATTTATTTAAAATGGATGATAATCAATGGAATCAGTACATAGAACAACGTGCTAAAAATCTACCTGATTTAATTTTTAATCTTCCGTCAAAAGCATAAAATTTTTTTGCTCTGATATTTAACAATATAGTTAAACAAAATAATTTAACCAAAAAGTAATTAATAAAAATGAAAAAAACTACCATTGGTAAACTGGTGTTTAGCATACTCTTAGCTGCATTTTTTATACCAACCTCCCAAGCACAAACTGTGTTAACCTTAAAGGAGGCTACAGAAATAGCTTTGGCAAACAACTTACAAGTAAAGGTTGGTGAAATAGACTTAAATGAAACAAAAGAGAAAGTAAAAGAAACAGCCGGAGGCTTGTATCCTAAAATTAGCGCAACTGGTAGTTATCAGTATTATATTGAAATTCCCACATCTTTAATTCCCGCTAGTTTATTGGGTGGACCTGCTGGTACATATTATGCAGGTGCTTTAAGTACAAAACAAACTACATCGGGAACAGCATCTTTAACTCAGCAGCTATTTAATGGTCAGTTGTGGGTTGGTCTTAAAGCGGCAAAAGTTGCTACTAGTGTAAATGAACTGAGCATAACTGCTACTAAAGAAGATATTATCTATAATGTATCGTCAGTTTATTTCAATCTACAGCAGTTAGATGTGTATTTGGCTATACTCAATAAAAATTTAGAGAATCAGTTAGGCCTAATTAATAGCATGAAGTTTCAACTAGATAATGGCCTGACTAATAAAACTAATTATAACAGACTACTTGTAAACAAAGAAAGCATAACTACCAAAATAGAGTCAGCTAAAAACTCTAGATTAAAAATGCAGAATTTGTTGAACTACTTAATGGCTAAAGATTTATCTAATGTAATAGTGGTAGAACAAATGCCTACTGCTTCAAGCCTAATAGCCATACAGGACAAGGTTAATTTGATGCCTGAATTAAGAACAGATTTTAAAACACTATTGGCGCAGAAAAAACTTACTGAACTAAATAAACAAAGTGAGAAGGCGTCATTGCTTCCTACATTGTCTACTACCATTAATTATGGTGCAACCGGCTATAACGGAGATTTTAATCCTACTAAGTATATCAATTCTAAATTTTATCCTACCAGTGCTTTTCAATTAAATTTAAATATGCCTCTATTCGAAGGCATGTCCAGAACAAGTAGAATAGCACAAAAACAGTATCAGATAGAAAAAATGAATGTACAGATAGAGCAAAAAAAGCAAAATATTAATAAAGAAGTAGCAGACGCCATAGCAAGCTATAATAGTAGTGTAGCTAATCTTAAAACTACTGAGGCAAACAAAAATCTATCTGAAAAAATATATGAGGATATGAGGTTGCAATTTAGGAATGGCTTAGTAACGCTTAGCGATGTTTTATCTGTACAAACAGATATGAATAATGCTCAGAATGATTATATGAATGCATTGCTCAGCTTAAGACTGGCAGAGCTTGATTTGAAAAAAGCTAAAGGCGAATTATTGAATTAATCAATCTAAACAACATAAAAATTTAACTACTCTTAAAAAATATAACATGCAAAAAATAGCTCGCAATATTGTTATCACCACTGCTACATTAGCAATAGTAGGTTTAGGTGCAGCTAAATTAATAGCCAATAAACAAGAGGTTGCCAATAAAGTTTATATAAAAGATCCTAATGCTACTGTAAGTGTAAATACTATTACTGTGCAGCCTTCAAGTTTTACTAAGTCTACACAGTATGTTGGAACATTTGAGCCCCAAAGGCAAGTAGTTGTTGGTGCAGAAACATCGGGTAGAATAATAAAAGTAAATATTAAAGAGGGTATGAGTGTTGGGGCCGGTGCATTAATTGCTCAGGTAGATAATGAGTTGAACAAAGCACAGCTTTATAATGCTGAGGCAAGTTTAGAAAATGCAACCACAACTTTAGAGCGATATAAAAATGCCTCACTTGGAGATGGGGTAAGTGCTATGGATTTAGATAGACAACTATTGCAAAAGAAAAGTGCTGAAGCTCAGGTTCGCCAGATTAAAAAGCAAGTAGCAATGTGCACTATAACTGCTCCATTTCCAGGTGTTATAACTGAGAAGATGGTAGAGTTAGGGGCTATGGTAGCTCCAGGTACGCAACTAGCTAAGCTGGCAGATGTGTCAAGTCTTAAGCTAGAGATAGCAGTACCAGAAAATGAACTGCAAAACTTTAAAGAAGGTAGTAGCATACAAGTAACTACAGATGTATACCCTGAAGAAATATTAAATGGAAAAATAGAATTTGTAGGTGTGTCTGCAGATGCTGCACATCAATTCAAGGTGAAAATATTAGTTGCAAATAATAAAAAAACTCCATTGAAAGTAGGGATGTATGGTAAAGTAAAAGCTGATAATGATGATGCTAATGCGTTAATTATTCCAAGGGGTGCTTTGGTAGGGTCTTCTAAAAAACCACAGGTATATGTTATGAAAGAGGGTAGAGCTCAACTAGTAGATATACAGTTAGGCAGAAGTAATGATACTGAGCTTGAAGTGGTGAATGGTTTAAATAGTGGAGATGTAGTTATAACTACAGGTCTACTGAACTTAACCACAGGCACTAAAGTAAGTGCTATTAAATAATAAAGGTTTGAAAAAATATTGGTAACTCAATTATAACTTATTTAAAATGTCAATAACCGAAATAGCCATAAAAAGACCCTCGCTAATAATAGTGGTTTTTACCGTTCTTATGCTGGGTGGCTTGTTCTGCTACAAGCAGTTAAACTATGAGTTGATGCCAGATTTCTCTGTGCCTACTCTTGTAGTATCTACACAGTATCCGGGTGCATCTTCTACAGACGTTGAGCAAACTGTAACCAAAAAAATAGAAGATGTTTTAGCTGGGCTAAATGGAGTGAAAAATATTAAGTCAACTAGTAGTGAGGGTGTATCTATGATTGTAGTAGAGTTTAAAGTTGGCTCTAATATGGACATAATGCAACAAGATGCACAGCGAAAAATAAATAATATTCTCAGCACTTTGCCAGATAATGTTAAGAATCCGAGTATCTTAAAAATCACCCCAAGTGATGCGCCTATTATGCAGTTAAGTGCAGTGTCTAACTTGCCGGAAGCTGATTTTTATGATTTGATGAACGATATTGTTCTTCCTCAGTTTCAGCAAGTAGAGGGCGTAGGTGAGATAACAATGACTGGTGGTAGACAAAGAGAAATACAAGTAAATATAGATAAGGATAAGCTAAACCATTATGGACTATCAATACTACAAGTAACTAAGGCTGTAGGCAATGCTAACGCCGATTTTCCTACAGGTAAGGTAAAGACTAGAGATGAATCTGTAACCGTAAGATTAGCCGGAAAGTTTTCTAGTGTAGACCAAATTAAAGATTTGATAGTTGCTACACCTAACGGAGGAAGTCCGATAAGAGTTGGTGACATAGCCGATATAGCAGATGTTGTAAAAGATCAGTCGGCTATAAATCGTTATAATGGTAAAGATGGAATAGGTTTATCTGTAAAGAAACAAAACGATGCCAATGCAGTAGAAATTAGCAAGCAGATACAAGATAGGATTGCAAAACTTGAAACTCAGTATAAAGATAAAGGGTTGAAAATTGTAGTAGCTGATGATAGCTCTGTTTTTACATTAGATGCAGCTGATGCAGTTACTCATGATCTTATGATAGCCGTTATTTTAGTTGCAGCCGTTATGTTGTTATTTCTTCACTCCCTACGCGACTCATTAATAGTGCTTATTGCCATACCGGCATCGTTGGTTAGTACGTTTATTGCCATGTATCTTCTAGGTTATTCTCTAAATCTTATGACCCTCTTAGCTATGTCTTTGGTTATAGGAATATTAGTAGATGACTCCATAGTTGTGCTAGAGAATATACACAGGCACTTGCATATGGGTAAGAACAAAATGCAAGCTGCAATTGATGGTCGTAGTGAAATTGGTTTTTCTGCTGTTGCTATTACGCTTGTTGACGTGGTGGTATTTGCACCTATTGCTATGATTAACTCGGTAATAGGCGATATTTTAAGACAGTACTCAATAACTATAGTTATTTCTACCTTAATGTCTTTAGTGGTTTGTTTTACACTAACACCATGGTTGGCGTCTCGTTTTGGTAGAGTAACACATCTTAGTTGGAGTAATTGGTTTCAACGTCCATTAATCATATTTGAAAGAGGAATTGATAAGCTTACAAACTGGTATACTAATCAGTTAAAGTGGACTTTGAAACATAAGTTAATAACAAGTTTGGCTGTTATAGGTGCGTTTGTACTGATGGGTGTTATAATGGGAATGGGTATACTTGGACAAGAGTTTGTAGCGCAAGGAGATAGAGGTAAAGTAATGTTTAAAGTAGAATACGATAAAAGCACTTCACTACAAGAAAATAATCTTAGGACGCGTGCTTTAGAAGAGTATCTTAAAAAACAGTCGATAGTAAAAACTATTTATACCAGTGTTGGGTCACAGTCAGGAAATGGTTTTGTAGGTATAGGTGGTGCAAGTACTGAATATAAAAGTGAAATAAATGTTCAGCTTGTAGATGCTAAACAACGGAATATTTCGTCAGGAGATTTTATGATAAAAATGCGAGACGAACTGATGAAGCAGTTTCCGGGTTTGAAGATAAATTCTCAGGTTGTAGGTATAGCATCTAGCGAAGAACCAATTATGATTGTTATAAGTGGAGATGATCAGCAGAAAATTATTGAGGCAGGAAATCAGTTGAAAAGATTAATTGAAAAACTTCCTGGATCAAATGATGTTACCATGACTGTAGAAGATGGTAATCCTGAAGTATCTATTAAGTTAGATAGAGAGAAAATGGCACAATTAGGTTTGGACATTGCTACGGTAGGTGGTACATTACAAAATGCATATACCGGAAATACAGATGCTAAATATAGAGTTGGTAAAAGTGAATACGATATTAATGTAAGACTAGATGCTTTTGATAGAAAAAGTGCAGAGGATGTAGCTAATATAACCTTTGTAAATACTAAGGGAGAGCAAATTAAACTAGCACAGTTTGCAGCAGTTACCAATACTACCGGACCATCAGTACTTGAGCGTAAAGATCGAAGGGGCTCAGTAACTATAAAAAGTAATGTGTTAGGTATTTCATCGGGTGTGTTATCACAAAAGATAACTGAGGAATTAAAAAATCATCCTTTGCCAAGTGGCGTAGAGTGGAAGTGGACAGGTGATGTTGAACGCCAAGCAGATGCATTTGGTGCATTGGGTCTTGCATTGTTAGCCGGATTTATTTTGATTTATTTAATTATGGTGGCGCTATATGATGATTTTGTCTACCCTTTAACAGTAATATTTGGTGCTATACCGGTAGCAATTATTGGTGCAATGATAGCTTTAAATCTAGCTATGAGTTCTATGAGCATATTTACCATGCTGGGTATTATTATGTTAATGGGCTTGGTGACAAAAAATGGCATACTTATTGTAGATTTTGCTAATCAGAAGAAGGCTGAAGGGTTTGGCACATACGATGCACTTATAGAGGCAGGTAAAGCTAGGCTAAGACCAATACTAATGACCACAATAGCTATGGTGATAGGTATGTTACCAATTGCATTGGCAAAAGGTGCTGGGGCTGAGTGGAAGAATGGATTAGCTATAGTAATGATGGGTGGTTTGCTTTCTTCGTTAATGATGACTGTTTTTGTAGTGCCTATGCTTTATTATATGGTAGATAGAGTAAAAGAGAAGTTAGGTAAGAAAAAAGTAGCTAATGTGGCGTATGAACAAGCAGTTGAAACAATTACGGTATAATATTTGATAGGATAATAGTAGGGGCATTGTGCAGCTAAATTGTCTATTATGTACAATGCCTTTACAATAAACTAAACACCTATACTACGAAAAATACATTGGGAAGTGATTTTTTTAATGACAAAATGAACCAGAAAGGCAAACAAGTACTAGTAAAGGTGACTAAATGCTATTCATTTACTTTAAAAAATGAAAAAAATGATTACTGAAAAAAGAAAACATCGAGTTGTTTATCGTGCATTAAGAATGCTAGGTATTAAAAAGGAAATGATTTCACCTGATACCCGAATTGGCGAAGATTTGGATTTTGATAGGTTTGAGTGGTCATTGTTTTTAAATAACCTGGAAAGACAACTAAAGTATGAAGTAGATGATGAAAAGCTACTTCGCTCTCAAACTGTTTATCACATTATTTCGGCTATTTAATATAGTCACATATAAAATAAAGCGTCTTGCCTTGGTGAATTAATCAGGGTAAGACGCTTTACTTTTTTACCGAACTAAACTAACATAGGTTAGTTATTTTTGTTCGTGTATAGCTAATATGGGCATATAGCCATTATTAACGGCTTTTTCAGTATGACTCTTTTTAAAAATTCTTTCAAAGAAAGAGTGTTTTCTAGGAATTAATACCAGCCAACCAATATTATAGGTGGCAGCAAATTCATAAATAGCTAAGTCGGCGTTTTCACGCTTGTAGATGTGGTAAAGCGGATTGGCAGATTGTAATACGTTTTTAGCTTGTTCATTTATTCCTGTAGCTTCTGTATCTTCAGGTTGTGCATAAAAAACGTGTAGTTCAGCATTTATCCACTCTGTAAGCTCTCTAAGCTGCACAAGTGCTATACTACGGCCCTCGAATATATTGTCGTATGCAAGCCCTATTTTATTGATTTTTTCATAATCATATTCTGAAGGAACGGCTAGTACAGGTACATTTAAGTTTCTAAAAGTATCTACCAGTGTGCTATCTATCCATGCCGGATTGTTAGGGTTGTAAGAATTGCCCAATACTACTAATTTTGGGTCACCTTTTTTCTCACTATATTCCTCTATAGCATCTATAATATTTCCATAAGCTATTATTTTATCGAAATTAACCTGAGGGTAAGCAGCGGTTAGTTTTTTTAGTGTGTTGGTTAGCTGCTCTTCTGCATCGGCAAGTATTTCGTTTACAGGAGCTACCGTAGGCGTATCGCTAAATACTATTGGTATAGTGTAGCTGTGTAAAAGTACAATGTCAGAGAACGTATCAACTGCGAGTTGACAAGCATAGTTAGCAGCATTTTCAGCAGCATGGCTAAAATTTGTGGCAACAACAATGTAAGGCATGGCTATTAGTTTTATCTTATAAAGTTAACCAATAGCTAAATGCGAATTGATGCGTAGTATTATTAAAAAATTAGTTTTTTTTCTTTATAACGCTAATAGCTTTATTTACTACTTTGCCAGCTGTAGATAGCAGTATTTGAATATCTAGCCAAATATTACGATGTTTCATGTAATATATATCCCATTGTATGCGCTTGCGCAGCTCACGCTCACCATTTATTTCACCTATATAGTCTTTTATTTGTGCCATACCGGTCATCCCAGGCTTTACCTCAAGTCGTAGATTATAGTAGGGTATTGTTTCAGAGTAATTTTTGGTATGATATAGCATGTGGGGGCGAGGTCCTACTATAGACATTTCGCCTTTTATTACATTTATAAATTGGGCAGTTTCGTCTAGGTGAGTAACTCTTAAAAACTTCCCTATACTGGTTATTCTTTTATCATTTATGCTTACCTGTTTTACATCTGCTTCATCATTTACATACATTGTTCTGAATTTGAAGCAATTAAATTCTTCCCCCATAAGGCCAGTGCGTTTTTGAATAAAAAATACTGGGCCCTTAGATGTCAGCTTAATTAAAATAGCTAAAATAGGTGCCAACCAAGACATTATTGCAAGAATAAATATAGATGCAATGGTGATGTCAATTGCTCTTTTAGCAATAAAGTATAAGCTAGAGGGTTTATGTTCTAGATATAACTGATCTATTTCATGGAACATATATCTTATATGAGATATGCTTGAATTAGAATAGTTGCTTATTTTGGTAAACGTATTGGGGTATTGTATGGTGTTGTTTTCCATCTAGAAACGTAAGTATATTCCCTTGTGCTACAAAAATCGTGCTAAATTAGATTTAATTTCATTAATGTTTAATAAAAACATAATAATTTACCACTTTGTTCTGCTGAAAGTTAGTTTTAACAGTGCTTTTATAGACTAAATACAGTTTTAAATACTTTAAGCATTGCTTTTTTATTGAAGTATTCTTTAATGTATTCTGTTCCGAAGTTTGAAGCATTTTGCCACTCGTTATTATCGTTATACAGCCTAATTACCTCGTTATAAAAGCTGTCAGCAGAATTTTGGCCTGTATAGTAGTAGTTTGCCGGTTTGGGCATTCCTTCAAAAGCTCTATCAGTGCCTACTATAGGTACTCCTTTTGCCATGGCTTCTATTACTTTACCCTTTACACCCGCACCCACCTGTAATGGTACAATAGCTAGTCTTGTATTTTTATACAACTCTTCTAGTTCGGGTGTTGGTACATTAGGTTTTATCTGTATGTTAGGGTATTGCTTTTTGTATTCAAAAATTGATTCTGGTATTAATGCTCCTGCTATGGTAAGTATTATTCCTTTATTGTATAGGTTTGGGTAAATATTATCTAAAAACCAAATCATCGCATCAAGATTGGGAGGGTGCCCAAATCCCCCTACAAATAAAATTCCTGACCTATTAGTATATGGATTTATATTTTTTTCAGTTTCAAAATAGTATGGAGGTACATAATGCAATGGCTTAGTGATATATTTTTCTAAATATTTTTGCTCCTCTTCACTTATAACAAAAGCCCCATCGCTATTTTGGTACATAAAATCTTCTTGCTCTTTTATGTTCATAGCTACCTTTAGCAGCGCCTTATTATTTGTAGTTATAGCTTCTTGTTCAGTTCTTAAATAGCCTAAATCATGACCATAGTAAATTATTTTACCCCTAAAATCTTGCTTTCTAAGTTGTTTTAAGTGCGCTGTAGCTACAGACGCTCTACTTAATAATACCGCATGGTACTTGGGTAACTCATGAACAAAATATTTTTTCCAGTTATATTTCCAAAGCACAAACTCTTCTCCATGCAAAACTTCTACACCTTTTTCTTGTAGCTGTTTTGCATATCCTGCTTCAGGATACATGTTAGGAACTAAAAAATGAACACAACATCCTGCCTCAATAAAACAGTCAACGAAATTATTTATTGTTCTCGAGCCTGCGTCTTTATCTAGGGTAGGCACATTATGATCAACTATTAAAATGTGCTTTTTGCTGCTAGACCTATCTCTAGAGTTAAAAATAGCTCTTCGGTCTTTTGTTTGTGCGGCTAGAGATTCATTCCACTTTTCAGCAAATTTCTTTTGGTTATCTATTTGATATTTTTTTATACCTGTTGAAGTGTCTGTGCCGTGCGACATGCCTTCAAAGTGTACTACTACAGAGAAGGGCTGATAGATAACTTTATATCCTCTCTTACGTATTTCAAAACATAGGTCACTATCCTCGTTGTAAGCCGGACTATATCTAGTATCAAACCCCCCAATTTCATTCCATAGTTTCCTACTAATCATGATAGATGCTCCTGAGATATAATCAACTTCTTTTACGTAGTTATATTCTGGTTTTTCAGGATTATCTCTATTACCATAATTAATAGCACTTCCATCTTTCCATATTATGCCGCCTGCTTCTTGCAGCAGACCATTTGGGTAAACTAGTTTTGAACCTGCAAGTCCTACATTTTCAAATCTATTAAATACAGCCAATAATTCTTCTAGCCAGTTTTTTAGAACAATGGTGTCGTTATTTAAGAAAACAATGTAATCTCCTTTTGCTTTTTGGGCAGCATTATTACAATTGAGTAAGAAACCAGAGTTTACAGTTGTTGTTTCAACTTTCAGATTTTTAATGTTGTTTTCAAGTAAAGAAATACTTTCTGTAGATCTATCATTAGCAATTATGATCTCATAACTAACATTAGTAGTGCTATCTATTATTGATCTAACACATTTATAAGTTAGCTCAACTTGATTGTATATGGGTATTATTATACTTATTTGAGGATTGCTTGAAAAAGGTATAGAAACAATCTCATCAGTGTTATATTCAGGTAAGTCTAATGGTTTAGCGAAATTTTCAAGTACAGGATCAGGAATGTAGTTAGAGGATTTTATATGTAATAAACTCTGTATGCCTTTTACTGGTCCCTTTTGTTTAATCTCATTGATAAGTTCTTTAAATATTTCAGTTTTTCTAGGGCTTTCCATGAAGCGATCTACATAACTTACATATCTTTTTATCTTATCTTTCATTACTAGAGTTAATCTGTTACCAAAATCGGTCGGCGAAAATACTCAACTTTTGCTGTAAAACTTATGAGATATGTCTGCTGCAGAGCTCTATTTACACTTTTATATCTTTTTTATGAAAAATGTATCATTTGATTAGTTTGGGTATACTCATCGTTTATTAAATAACTTTCCCAGTAGGATAGAAAGACTTTTTCATCACGTTCGTGTTGTTTCCAGCTAGACAGGCTTTTAAATGGGTGTCCTCGTGTTGCAGACTCGTAATGGTATAATTGTGCATTGGTGTTCAGTACATTGTAGTAGCCTTTGCTTCGTAGTTTTAAGCAGAAGTCTATATCATTGTATTCTACAGGCAATGATTCATTCATGCCACCTACATCTAGAAAAATATCTTTTTTTACCAAAAGTGCAGCACCCGTCAAGGCATTGTAGTTAGAATAACCATAAATTCTTGAGTCTATTATATCGTGCTCATATTTGCTTATGTATATATGCTCTGATATATTGTGGCTATTTAGAATCACTCCTGCATGTTGTATTGTATCATCTTCAAAAAACAGTTTAGCTCCTACTGCTCCTACATTTGGTAATTCTGCAGCACCAATCATTTCTTCTAGCCAGTTATTGGTTATAACTTTCATATCATTATTGAGCATCAAAATGTATTTACCTGCTGCATTGGCCACGCCCGTATTTATTAATTTAGAAAAGTTGAATTCAAAAAAAGCATCAATGCATTTGAAATTGGTAAAAGAAGTGCCGTATTTTTTTATTAAATCATAGAACTCATTAGTACTACTGTTATTGTTTATCACAATAACTTCAAATTGCCTATAGGTACTACAGTTATAAATAGATACTAGGAGCTGCTCAAGAAGTGCTGATTGATCTTTTGTTGGAATAATTATAGAAACTAAATCTGTATTGTTGAGTGTATAAACTGGTTGTAGTATAGTCTCCATAGTAGATACAGTTAAGACATTTATTGCATCTATGTAGGTGCTTACATTTATTATTATTTCCTCTGTCTCAGTTGTATATTCATTTTGTATAGAGTTTACTGTGTTTTTTTTATGTGAAAATATGGGTAGATGTATAATTGTTGCTTTAGTACGCTGTAGTTGCAGTAGCCAATGATGCCAATAACACCAATGGAGTTCAGAAGATAGTTGACATACATTACTCCAGTATTTTTTGTTGACGATTAGTGTCTCTCCAATATAGTTATTGGTGTATAATGCGTGTGGCGACCAACCTGGTAATGCAATTCCTTTAAGCTGATGATTATATGTTTTAATATAATCGGTATATGCAATGTCAAAGTGAGTATTGTTAATTGAATTATTTATTTTGGTTAATGCAAACGGTAACAGTACATCATCAACGCCCACAAAAAAAAGTATTTCACCAGTTGCTAGTTCTGCTAGCTTATTAAAGCAAGTTGAGAAGCTTTCTTGATGAAAAGTAATTATTTTGTATTTTATATTTTGTGTATATAATTTTTCTTCAGTCTTTATTAAGGTGTTGTTAGATATACCAACATTGGCTATTAGCAGCTCGTATTTTACAGAATCTTTAGTAATGCTATTTATGTTTTCTAAAAATGTTTCCTCCTTCCAAGCAACTATGATTACACTGTAAAATGCATTGTTATTATTAGGAATATGTGACCATTTATTCGCTTCTCGCTCTAGCCAATCATTATAATTTATTATAAGTTCTGTAGGACTTTTTTCAGTGGTTGAACGTTTACGAATAATCGTTTTTAAAAGGCGTATACCTGCGGGTGTTAGTAAGAAAAGACAGAATTTAAATACACTTATTACAATATGTTCGCCGGGAGTACTTATTTTATCTAAATACTTTTTCATACTGTAATATTTGGTTGTAAATATACACCTATTGGAATAAGCGATTGTAATGATCGCAAATCTCAGGGGCATCGCCAGAGTCTATAAGGGTGCCTTTTTCTAGTAAAATAGCTTTATTGCAGATTTTCTTTACATCTTCAGGAAAGTGAGAAACAAATAGAATGGTAATGCCATTGGATTTCATTTCGAAAATTTTATCCATGCACTTTTTCTGAAATCCTTGGTCACCTACGGCTAGTACCTCATCTATTATTAATATGTCAGCTTTATTAGCTAATGAAATTGAGAAAGCTAAACGTGCAGTCATACCCGATGAGTATTGTTTTATTGGCATGCGTAATGCTTCGTCACTTAATTCTGAAAACTCTCTGATATTAGCTACCGCATTAGTGTTTTTCATAGGTGTGCCGTAAAGAGACAACAGTAACTCTATATTTTCGTAGCCAGTTAGTTCTGTTTCTAGTCCGGCACCTATGGCTAGTATTGGAGCAAATACACCGTTAACAGTTACTTTACCTATTTCAGGTTTTATAATACCGGCTATTGTTCTTAGTAAAGTACTTTTACCCGAACCATTTCTACCTAATATGCCTACGCTATCTCCGCGCTTTATTTCAGTGGTTATACCGTTGAGTATTCGCTTGTTTTCAAATGGGAATTTTAATTGAGTTATAAGATCCTTTATAGACAAAATGCCTAGATTGTTATGCCAAAAGCTAACATGCACATCGTCTATTTTTATTATAGTATCCGCACCCATTATATAGCCGAAATAAATTGATTTTTAAGTTTATTGAATACAAAAAATCCTATACAAAACATGGCAACTGCAAGTATGCAACATTTTGTCCAAAGCCATAGTGGGGTAGGTTCGTTATAGTAAAATATATATCTGCCTAACTTTATAAATGCATATATAGGGTTGTAATCTATTACAAATTCATAAGTTGCGGGTATCATATTTTCAGGATATGGTATAGGTGTCAAATAAAAAATAGCTGGTTGTACAGTAGTCCATATTATTCCTACATCTCTGAAAAATACATTTAGTGAGCTTAATAAAAAATTTAGTCCTAATGTAAAGATGCCAAAAAGAAGCATACATGGAATTATTAGAAGCAGTTTGAAACTATATAC
>CAYWUY010000017.1:18477-32256 GCA_964461535.1 uncultured Flavipsychrobacter sp. | reverse complement strand
CCCCAAAAGAAACCCATTATTGAATTCTTGTAGCGTAAGGTTACGTTACGTTTACTTAAAGCATATATACGTGTTATATTTTGCACGCTTCTTATTTGTTAATACTTTGCAGTAGAAATATTCCTACTTAGGTTAATGAGAATAATTGTAAACGCTCGATTTTTATGTCAACCTTTATCGGGGGTGCAAAGGTATGCAATAGAATGTAGCAAACAAATTGCAAAAAAACATTCTGGGTTGGTTTTTGTAGCTCCAAGCAATATTATTCATCAGGATATTTCTAAAGAGTTGAACGTAAATGTTTTAGGTAAGTATACTGGTCATAGGTGGGAACAAACAGAACTGCCTGGTTTAGCAAAAAAATATAAAGCTGATGTATTGCTAAACTTGTGTAATACTGCGCCTTTATTATATAGTAAAAGTATTGTTACTATCCACGATTTAGCTTTCATGCATCATCCAGAATGGAATAGTAGGCTGTTTGCAATGTGGTATAATTTTTTAATACCTAGAATTGCAAAACGAGCAAAGCGCGTATTTACAGTTAGTGAAACAATAAAAAGAGAAATTGCACATTTTTATCATATTGATAAACATAAAATTGATGTTACCTATAATGGTGTTGCAGATGTATATGCTAATAACTGGGGAAATGCTATTGATAAGCAAAAATTAATTTTAGCAGTTGGCACATTTAATAAAAGGAAAAACCATGACTTATTAATAAGGGCTTTTCTTAAATCAAAAGCAGTAGAGAAAGGGTATACGCTAGTAATAATAGGTGATAAGCATAAAGTTTTTAGTGATGTTGGCATAGATTCTAAGTTAATAGAAAATAGTAATGTGAAAATTTTAGATAATGTTTCTAACGGTGAGTTGAGAGAATGGTATTATAAATCTGAAATTGTTGCTTCTTTGTCAGGTTATGAAGGTTTTGGTATTCCAGTAGTTGAGGCATTGGCATCAGGTTGTAAAATATTATGTTCAGAAATTGAAACATACAAAGAGTTATTTGACGGATATGTCACTTATACATCTATTAATAATGAAGAGATTGTTGCAAAATCTATAAATGATATCATTGATTCTAAGCAGATAACAACACCCGAAAGTGTAAATTTGTTGCTTCAAAAATACAGTTACGAGAAAGCTGCTCAAGTAATATTAGATAATATACTAAAGCATCAATAGCCTTAAAATGAGAATAGCATTTGTACATGATTGGTTTAAGGCAAATGGTGGAGCCGAAAAGGTAGCCGGAGATATTATAGATATCTACAAGCAAGAAGAATTATCTGTATATGCTCTTTTTGATAAGTTTAAAGAGCGAGATAGAAAAGAAATATTAAAAGACTTTACTGTTAAAACTTCTTTTATACAATGGTTGCCCTATGTAGAGAAGTATTATAGATATCTTTTTCCATTAATGCCTTATCTGATATCTCAGTTTAGGCTGAAGGGGTTTGATGCAGTTGTTAGTACATCACATGCGGTTGCCAAAAGTATAACCATAGATAGTACAATACCCCATATCTGTTATTGTCACACACCTATGCGATATGCTTGGGATATGTATGACGATTATGTTGAGAATCATAAAGTAGCTAAGCTATTTATATATAAATGGCTGATTATGGCTATACGTAAATGGGATTTAAGGACATCTAATAGAGTACATTATTATATAGCAAACTCTGAGCATGTAAGGAGGAGAATAAAAGCATGCTATAATAGAGAGGCTAAAGTAATATATCCACCTGTAAGGGTAAATAAATTTGGTTTAAATGCTTCTCCCAGGAAAGATTATTATATGTGTTTGGGGCGTTTTGTTCCATATAAAAAGATAGATACAGTGGTAAGGGCTTTTCAGCAAATGCCAGATAAGAAGCTAATATTAATAGGGGAAGGGTATGGCTCAGATTTATTCAAAGACTTATTGTCTAAAGCGCCAAATATTGAATGGTTAGGTTATAAAACTGATGCCGAAATGATTACCTATATGCAGGAAGCCAAGGCTTGCATATTTGCTGCAAAAGAAGATTTTGGTATTATGTGTGTAGAGGTGCAGGCTTGTGGTACCCCTGTACTTGCCTTAAACTATGGTGGATATCAAGAAACGGTAACGGAAGGTGTGTCAGGGTATTTTTTTAATGAGCAAACTGAAAGTAGCATAATTGCGGCTGTAAAACAATTTGAAGCTCAACCGCTTACACATCATGAAGCTATAAGGGCTAATGCACTTAAATTTTCTGATGATAGATTTAAACGTGAAATTGCAGAATATGTAACTGAGTGTATGTCGGATTTTAATAATAAGGCTATTGAAGCAGCTAGATAAATATATTGTAATATTACTATTAGTATCCTTTTTTTTGCCTTTGCAATTACAGGTATTGGCATCAATAGGTTCATTAGTTTATTTAGCTAGCCGCTCTTATTATTTTAAAGAATGCGATTTTAAAGCTAAACTACCCTGGGCCTTGTTGTTGGGTAGTCTTTATTTTTTATATGTGTTTGCTTTGCCGCTTACCTCAGAGCCATATAGAGGCATGGCAAGTAAACTTTTAGAATATAAACTATCATTTATTGTTTTTCCATTTGCTTTTACATTAATATCTAAGCGTTATATAAGTCAGCTGCTATCTAATTTGCATTTTTTTATTATCGGTGCTATTTGCAGTGCAGCATATGCCAATATTGCATTCATAGGTAAGTACTTTATAGCCAAGCAAAATGGAGTTGTAGTAAATCATGTATTGTATAGAGAGTACTTTGAGTCTATAAATGGACAGCATCCTACCTATATGAGCATGTATTTAGCTTTCGGTATTGTTCTACTTCTACTAAATAAGGTAGTTTTTAAAGGACTTTTAAGGTTTATTCTTATATATATACTGCTTTTATTTATGTTGCCATTAATGGCAAAGTCTCCTTTACTAGCACTTGTATTGATACTAATTCATATTTCTTGGTTGAAGAGGGATAGTTTATATCGCTATAAATATGTTTTTGTTTTTGGTTTCGCATTAGCATTGTCTGCGTATTTCTTTGTGCCTATGGTTAACCAACGGGTAAATGAAATGGCCGGCTTATTTAGTAAGCATAAGCCTGCAAACATTATGGATAATTCGGTGTATGTGAGAAAAATGATATGGAATACCGATAAGGCAGCAATTAGTGATTATTGGTTAACCGGTGTTGGGCCTGGTAGGTTGATGCAAGTGTTGGCACAACGTTATTGTTTCCATTCTATTTTTTATGTTTATAATGTAAATGCCTATGATCCACACAATGAATATATATACCAATGGCTGTCATTTGGCATATTGGGTTTATTGTTGTGGGTGGGTATTTTATTATTTCAAATGACAGTTTCTATTAAGAGAAAAGCATATTTATACAGCTATTTTTTAATAATAATTATTATTACCTGTTTTACAGAGAGTATACTTGCAACACAACACGGCATTATGTTTTATTCATTTTTTGCATCAATATTATTTTTTGATAATCAAAAAAGTAGAAAACTAGCCATATAGTGAAACTAAACTCATATTAATTACCTTTGCGGGCGTTTTAAATGAATGAAATGGTTAATGTAGCAGTTGTAAATAAATCTCCGCATGCTTTACCAAAGTATGAAACGGTAGGCTCAAGCGGAATGGATTTAAGGGCGTGGTTACCTGAGCCGGTAACTTTAAAACCAATGGAAAGGAAGTTAATTCCTACAGGAATTTTTATGTCGCTACCTCAAGGTTTTGAAGCTCAAATAAGACCTAGGAGCGGATTGGCCATTAAAAGAGGATTAACATTGGTAAATACTCCGGGCACAATTGATAGCGATTATAGAGGAGAGCTGATGGTTCCTATGATAAACTTATCTACAGAAGAGCAAACTATTGAAGATGGAGAGCGAATAGCTCAAATGATAGTGGCGAAATATGAAACTGCAAGCTGGCAAGTAGTAGAAACACTTGATGCTACTGTTAGAGGTGAAGGTGGATTTGGACATTCTGGCGTTAAATAGAACAAAATTGTATAAAAATATAAAAGCATAAAAATGAACATCATTATTCCTATGGCTGGTATGGGTAAGCGTATGCGCCCACACACATTAACTACGGCAAAACCATTGTTGCCTGTAGCAGGTAAGCCAATCGTACAGCGATTGGTTGAAGATATTTTGGCTACCAGCAATGAAAAAGTTGAAGAAATAGCTTTTGTAATATCTCCTGCTTTCGGAAAAGATGTAGAAAAGCATCTGTGTTCTGTAGCTGAAAGCTTAGGTGCAAAAGGTAAAATATGTTATCAAGAGACTCCATTAGGTACAGCCCATGCTATTTTATGTGCATCTGAACAACTAAATGGTAATGTGTTTATTGCCTTTGCAGATACCTTATTTGATGCTAAGTTTAGCATTGATGTAAATAAAGATGCCATAGTTTGGACACAGAAAGTAGATGATCCTTCGGCTTTTGGTGTTGTAAAGCTTAATGCTAATAATGAAATAGAAGCTTTTGTTGAGAAACCTAAGGACTTTGTATCTGATTTGGCTATAATAGGTGTATACTATTTTAGAGATGGAGAAAGGTTGAAAAGTGAGTTGCAGCGTTTGATTGATAATGATATTAAGCTAAAAGGTGAATATCAGATTACTGATGCTATGGAACATATGCTAAATAATGGCGTTAAGTTCTATACAGATCAGGTTGATGAATGGTTAGATTGTGGTAATAAAGATGCTACAGTATATACTAATCAAAGAGTGCTGGAAATTAAGCATGGTAAAGAAAATTTAGCATCTAATACAGCAACTATAGAAAATGCTGTAGTGATACAGCCTTGCTTTATTGGTGAGAATGTTGTTATAAAAAATTCAGTAGTTGGTCCGCATGTATCTCTTGAGAAAGGTGCACAAATTATTGATTCAAGGGTTGTGAATTCAATTATTGGAGCTGATAGCATTGTTAAAAATGCCAACCTAAATAACTCTATGTTGGGTAAAAGTGTAAATTACACAGGAAAATCTTCTGATGTTAGTCTTGGAGATTTCTCTACTCAAATATGATAAATAAGTTAAGTAAGTATATATTTTTTGTAGCCTGCCTATATTGCTTTCCGGCATTTGGGCAGGCTTCTATTTCCGATACACTTTCGGGTGAAGAAGAAGTGCCGTCAAGAATAAAAACATCTAATTTATACTTTGATGCACAAAAGGCTAAGATGCTAAAAGATAATCGTTTAGCAATAGAGCTTTTTGAAAAGTATGTGGCAAAAGATCCTACCAATTCAGCAGCATTTTATGAGTTATCTCAATTATGTGAAGATAAAAAGCACTTAGATAAGGCTGAACTATACATTAAAAAAGCTACTGCAATAATTCCTGACAATAAATGGTATAACGAGCAACTGGCAGAGGTGCTAGCCGAGCAAGGTAAATATGACGAGGCTGCAAGTGTGGCTATGAAATTAGCAGATGCTGAGAAGTCTGATATTAGTTATGCTGTAGTGGCTTCGGAGTATTTGTTACGTGCACAAAAGTATAAAGAGTCTATCCAGTATATAGATAAAGCTATAGTAAGAAGTGGTGATGATGAAGATATGATGTTGAAAAAAGTAGATATATGCCTTAAAGCAGGAAACATAGATCAAGCTGCACAGGTAATAAATACTTTAATAGAAAGAGATAGACATAATGGTAAATATTACAAGCTATTGTCTGAGTTGTATGATAATAATAAAAAATCAGATAAAGCTAGAGATGTATTACTGAAAGGTGAAAAGGAAGCTCCGGGAGATTTAAGCATACAAGTAGGGCTGGCTGATTATTACTTAAAACATAATGATACTACTAATTTTAGAAGGTATGCTAAGCAGGCCATGTTAAATGCCGATTTGGACTTAGATGCTCAAATGGAGCTGTTTCAGTTGTATACCATGGGTATGAAAGATTCTGAAGAGAATGCTGAGGGCTTGCCTATATTACAGGCATTGGTGGCACAACACCCTAATGATGCAAAATTAGTAGCTACCTATGGTGGTTTTTTAGAGAGTATAGGTAATGTTAAAGAGGCTATAGTACAGTATAAGACTTCCCTAGCAATGGCTCCCGGTAATTTTTCTGTGTGGGAAAGATTATTAAATGCCTATACCGATAAGAAGGATGCTGATTCATTATTAAAGTATAGCGATAAGGTTATTCGTTTGTTTCCTACCCAAGCTGTTGCACATTACTTTAATGGCATAGCAAAACATAATAAGGGAGATAATAAGGCGGCAGCATTAGCATTACAACGGGCTGCTGATATGGCACCGGAAACTAATAAAAAAATGATGTCGGCTATATATTCTACTTTGGGTATGGTATTTATAGCAAACAAACAATTAAATGAAGGCTGGGAGGCTTATGACAAAGCATTAAGTTACGATCAAGATAATGCATCTGCTTTAAATAATTACAGCTATGCATTAGCGCAAGCTGGTACTCAATTAGCGAAGGCAGAACAGATGTCGTTAAAATCTTTAAAATTAAGGCCTGATGAACCTACTTTTTTAGATACGTATGGTTGGGTGTTATATAAGAAAGGCGATTATGCTAAGGCTAAAGAACAAATAGAAAAAGCTATAAAATTATCTGAAAACATGGCTGAAGGTTCATTATATGAACACTTAGGAGATGTTTTCTACAAACTAAATAATAAACAGAAAGCCCTAGAGATGTGGAAGATGGCAAAAGAGAAAGGTGGCGCTACTGATTTGTTACTTAAAAAAATAACCGAAGAAAAATTGTATGAATAGATTTTTTGCGGCAGGTCTGTTATGTGTTATATCGTTATTTACTAGTTCGTGCAAACTGCAAAACCTAAATTTTTTATCCAAGAAAAAGCATAAGCATACAGATTCTGTTCAAGCCGCTGCAATTAGTCATAATTTTATACTATTGCCAGCTCCTGATACTGTTGAAGTTGCCACAACAATAGATGCTTCTACTGCTATGGAGCAGCTAAAAGTTGTTTTAGTACCAATATTGAATAAAAAGATTAGTTATAAAACCTTCGTATGTAAGTCTAAGGTGCATTACGAAACTAGCGATGATAGTAAAGATTTTACTGCACATATACGTATGGTAAAAGATAGTGCTATTTGGGTGAATGTTACCGCTTTAGGATTGTCTGTAGTTAAGATGTATGTTACTCCTGATAGTTTGTTTATGGTTAATTACATCAATAAAAATGCTACTAAACTGTCTTTTAAATATGTATCAGAGGTGCTACCTGTAGAGGTCGATTTTGCCTCTTTGCAGCACATCATTACCGGCGACCCAGTAAGGGGTGGCGATGTTAAGTCTTTAGAAGACTTAAATAGTATGTGGAAACTAAATGTAGATGACGGAGAATTTGGGCAAACTTTATTGTACAAGAAAACAGATAGCTTATTAAAAGAGTGCTTTATAAAAATGCTGCAACCCAACAGCCCGGAAGCTACTCTTAAGTATGCTAATTATGTAGAAAAAAATACAAATAAAATAGCTACCACTAGAAATGTAGATATTCTTAATAAAGGACAACATATATACCTTGATTTAGATATAGAGGATATTAGTTTAGATGGGCAAGTAGAGATGCCATTTAGTATTCCTAAAAGTTATAAGGTCACTGTAAAGTGACCTTATAACTTTTAGAGAGCTACTGTGCCAATAAAATGTTTGCAAATCCGTTATTTTGCAATATGAAATTCTTTTCCGTTTTATCTGCTCTATTACTTACGGTAGGCATGGCCAGTGCCCAGTCTTATTGGCAACAAAAAGTTGATACAAAGATTGATGTTTTATTAGACGATACTAATCATGTTCTACATGCATTTGAAACACTTACATACACCAATAATTCTCCAGATACCTTAAAGTTCTTATTCTTTCACTTGTGGCCCAATGGCTATAAGCATGACCATACTGCATTTGCTAAACAGTATGAGCAAAAGGGTAAAAGAACTTTCTACTATGCAAAACCAGAAGAAAGAGGGTATATTGACAGCTTAGATTTTTTAGTAGACGGACAAAGCGTAGAGTTTTATAGTGCAGAGGAAACACCTGATATAGCTAGGGTGCAGTTAAACAAACCTTTATTACCTGGTCAGACAATTACAATTTCAACACCTTTTAAAGTGAAAATACCGATTGTGTTTTCACGCTTGGGGCATTCGGGGCAAGCTTATTATATTTCTCAATGGTTTCCTAAGCCGGCTGTTTATGATAGAAAAGGTTGGCATGCTATACCTTATCTTGATCTAGGAGAGTTTTACAGTGAGTATGGCAGTTACGATGTTAGCATAACATTACCTCAAAACTATGTTTTAATGGCTACTGGTAATTGTGTGACGGAAAGTGAAAATAAATGGCTAGATAGCTTGGCATATGTAGATACGGCAGATTTAGGTAAGGTTAGTAAAATATTACCTAAAATCAGCGACACATTCCCTAATAGCAGTAAACTGTATAAAACTGTAAGATTCAAAGAAGATGATATTCATGATTTTGCGTGGTTTGCAGATAAGAGATGGATGGTAAGAAAAGATACCGTAATGTCTGCAATAAATGGACATGTAGTTAGTGTTTACACTGCGTTTAGTAAAAGAAGAAAATGGTCTTGGAAAGAAGGGGATAGTGTATTGAAAGAAACAGTGAGGCATTATGGACATATGGTGGGTGAGTATCCTTATAATACAATAAAAGCTGTAGAGGGTGATATGAAAGCAGGCGGCGGTATGGAATATCCCACGATAACCATAATAGATAATGCATCTGCCGGTAGTGCAATGGTATTGGTTCATGAGGCTGGGCATAATTGGTTTTATGGTATACTTGGTTCTAATGAAAGAGAACATACATGGATGGATGAGGGTTTGAACTCGTTTTATGAGAATAAGGTAACTAAGATTATCAAAAAAGACTCAATAGATAAAGGATATAAGGGCTTATCTGAGTTCGTTATATACATGCAAAATGCAGTTAGCAATGAGGATCAAGCAATAGAACAAAATGCCGATCAGTTTAATGCCATGAATTATGGCATAGATAACTATTATAAGTTTCCTATGATGTTACGTGTTTTAGAGGAGTATATGGGTGAAGCAGACTTTGCAAAAGGAATGCACACCTATTTTAACCAGTGGAAATTTAAACATCCGTATCCTGAGGATTTTAGAGCAGTAATGGAAGCAAGTACCAATAAAAATTTATCCTGGTTTTTTGATACCGTTATGCATACCGATAAACCAATAGATTTTAAAGTAAAAGCTGTAAATAGCGAAGGTAGCATAGCACATGTAAGGGTGAAAAATAAGACTGGAGTGGCTATGCCTCTAGTGCTGGCTGCCTACAAAGAGGATAGTTTGTTAAAGACAATTATAGTCCCTCCTTTTACTAGTACAACTCAGGTTGATTTTCCTGTTGAGGGTTGGACTAGTATAAGAGTGGCAAATGTAATGCCTGATGCTAAGAGTGAGAATAATATGTATGATAAGCGTAGGCTTTTTAAAACATTTGGTTTGAGTCTAGGCATACCATTTGGTGTAAATAGAGAGTTGAACGATAAAATGTATATATCTCCTATGTTGCGCTACAATATATACGATGGATTTTCTCCGGGTATAGTATTGCATAATATTACAGTGCCTGAAACTAGGTTTAGATATGTATTAACCCCAATGTATAGCTTTAATTCAGAAGCTATGGTAGGTAGTGGCTCTATTGGTTATATTTCTTATCCTAAAGGATTTGTAAGAGAGCTTATGCTTCAGGTAGATGGTAGATATTATCATTTAGCAAAAGAGACTGAAAATAATGTAACTAAATATGCCGGTTACTCTAGAATATCTCCCGGTATTGAGTTGAAGTTCAATACTAAGAATCATTTTACTAGCTCTATAGAAAAATCACTATTAGCTAAGGCTTATTTTGTTACTGAAGAGATATTGTCAGGCATTAGTTCAAAATCGGTAAGTAGCCAGTATGGGTTATTAAGGTATGAGTATGCCAATAGCAGATTGTTTAATCCTTATGGTTATAAAATGGAAGCTCATGGTAATAAAGATTTTACTAAGCTAATACTAGAAGGAACCGCCAAAGTAGACTACAATAGAATAAATAAGGCGTTATATGTACGTGCATTTTTAGGTTTCTTCTTTAACTACAATGCAGATCCTACAGTTACTGATAGATATAAATTGAATGCTTCTTACAATGCACTCAATGATTATTTATACGAGGGTAATTATATTGGTCGTTCTGAGGTAGATGGAATAGGGTATAGACAAATAAGCATGCAGGAGGGCGGATTTAAAGTGCCATTGTTTAATGCGGTAAATCGTTCGGATAGTTGGATGGCTAGCATAAATATGTCGACAGACCTTCCTAAGTTGCCTACATTTATCAAACTGTTTTTTGATGCCGGGATTATACCCAATACCAACAAGACAGCTAAGGATATAAAAAACACAGTATTGTTATATGATGCGGGTATAGAGTTTAGACTAGCTAAGAATGTTTGTAGCATATATCTGCCTATAATTATGAGTAGTGATATGCAGAATTATTTAACCAATACATATGGTCGTAAAAATATATTTAATAGAAGTGTGTCATTTACTTTCGATTTGCAGCATATAAATATATTGAGGGCTCCACGAACTTTACTTAAAAGTGTTAATATCTAGTATTTTTTAGCTTCTATAATAAATAATACTGCAAAATAATAGTGATTTTGAGGGGGATTTTATATTGTATTTCCTAACAATGATGGCAAACACTATTTTTGTGCAAAATTATTCACATTATGAAGCGAAAAGCTTTTAAGAGCCTGTTGCTTAGCGCCGCCTTTATGGCATTGGGCGTAAAGCAAGCCTCGGCTGCCATCAGTTTTACTGAGTACACACTTCCTAACGGATTACACGTAATTCTTCAAGAAGATCATTCTACTCCAATTGTTGCTGTTTCTGTTATGTATCATGTGGGTTCTAAAAACGAAGATCCACAACGTACAGGTTTTGCCCACTTCTTCGAACACCTATTGTTTGAGGGTAGTGAAAACATCAAGAGAGGAGAGTACATGAAGTTTATTCAAGCTGCGGGTGGCCAGCTAAACGCTAATACTACTCAAGACCGTACTTTCTATTATGAAGTATTGCCTTCAAATCAGTTAGAGTTAGCGCTTTGGATGGAATCTGAGCGTATGCTTCATGCTAAAATAGACCAGGTAGGTGTAGAAACACAGCGTAAAGTAGTAAAAGAAGAGAAAAAACAACGTTACGACAATACGCCTTATGGCCAGTTAATTAATGTGATTTTTGAAAATGCCTATACTACTTATCCTTATAAATGGAGCCCAATAGGTAAAGAGCAATACATAGACCAAGCTACTTTAGGTGAGTTTATGGATTTTTATAAAACATTTTATGTTCCTAATAATGCAGTGCTTGTAATATCAGGAGATATTAATGTTAATCAGGCTAAGGAGTTAATCAGCAAATACTACTCTGATATACCTAAAGGTACCAAAGCTATTCCTCGTCCTACCGTAGTAGAACCTGAGCAAAAAGCTGAGAAAAGAGTTAAGTTTTACGATAACGTACAACTACCTGCAGTTATACTTGCATATCATATTCCTAAGCAAGGAACAGACGATTATTATGCATTACAATTGTTAACTCAATTATTGTCGCAAGGTAAGAGCTCTCGTTTTGAGAAAGAGATTGTAGACAACCAACAAAAAGCTATACAGGCAGCAGCATTTGATTTGGGTAATGAAGAGCCAGGATTGAGTGTGATGCTAGGGATAGCTAACGCAGGTGTTAAGGTCGCAGATCTTGAAGCCTCTATGCTTACAGAAATAGAGAAAGTAAAGAAAGATGGCTTGTCTGATGATGAGTACGTGAAATTGCAAAACCAAGCTGAGAACGATTTTGTTAGCCAAAATCAAAAGTGCATTGGTGTAGCAACTAACTTGGCTACTTATTATACTTTCCAAGGTAATGCTAACCTAATAAATACAGAGTTAGACAGATATAAAAAAGTAACTAAAGATGATATTAAGCGTGTAGCCAATAAGTATTTAACTAAAGAGAACAGATTAGTTGTTCATTATTTGCCTAAGTCTGAACAGGAAGGCGCAAAAGCTGAACCTAAAGCAACTAAGCCGGCAGTAAAAGCAGGTGCAAAAACAGAAGTGAAAAAAGAGGTGAAAGCTACTACTGCTAAACCTACTGCAGCGCCAGCTACTAAAGAAGTTAAAAAGAAATAATTATTACTTAAACAGCTAATAGCTTAAAAATATTTTCAATGAAAAAAGTAACCATTACCTTATTAGCACTTTCTCTTAGTGCTGGCCTGTGGGCGCAAAAGGTAGATAGAAGTATAAAGCCTAAGCCGGGTCCGGCACCTGAGATAAAGTTGGGTAAAACTGAAAGTTTTACTTTGCCTAACGGATTAAAAGTATACGTTGTAGAAAATCATAAGTTACCTGTGGTAGCATATAGCATACAGCTTGATGTAAAGCCTGAATTGGAAGGCAATATGGCCGGATATAGAAATATGATGTCTGAGCTGTTGCTATCTGGAACTAAAACCAGAAGTAAAGATGCATTAAATGCCGAAATTGATAATATGGGTGCAGATTTAGATGTATCAAGCAATGGTATAGCAGCATCTGGCCTTAAAAAGTATCAAGAAAAGATACTAGCCCTAATGAGTGATGTAGCTATGAATGCTCAAATACCTCAAACAGAGCTAGATGCTTTGAAAAAGAAAACCATTTCTGGCTTACAAGCAGAAAAAAATAGCCCTGAGGCAATGGTAAATAATGTAGGCGCTGCTGTTAACTTTGGTAGTAAGCATCCTTATGGAGAAGTGCCTACCGAAGAGACAATAAATAATATTACGCTTGACCGTTGTAATCAATATTACCAAACATACTTCCGTCCTAACGTAGCATATATGGCTATAGTTGGTGATGTTACATTGGCAGAAGTAAAGCCATTGATTGAGAAATACTTTGGTAGTTGGGCTAAGCAAGATGTTCCTAAAGCTACTTACACATTGCCTGAACAAACAGGTACTAAAATGACTAAAGTGTCATTTGCTCCTCGTGTAGGTGCCGTACAAAGTGTGGTAGATGTTACTTACCCAATAGATTTAAAACCAGGTACCCTTGATGTGGTAAAAGCTAGAGTAGCAAATACTATATTAGGTGGTGGTTCTCAAGGTCGTTTGTTTTTGAACTTAAGAGAAAAACACGCTTGGACTTATGGTGCTTACTCTTCAATAGTCGAAGACGAAAATGGTGGTACATTCTCTTCAACAGTAAATTGCCGTAATGCAGTATCTGATAGCTCAGTAGCAGAAATACTAAATGAAATGGGTAGAATGCAAACTGAAAAGGTTAGCGATTCTACTTTACAAAATGCAATTACTTATTTGTCAGGAGGATTTGCAATAGGTCTTGAAGATCCTAAGCGTGTAGCTCAGTATGCTATAAATATTGAGCGCTACAATATGCCTAAGGATTACTATCAAAACTATTTGAAAAACTTAAGCTCAGTAACTGCTGATGATATCATAGAAATATCTAAAAAGTACATTCGTCCTGATCATGCTAATATTATAGTAGCTGGTAGTAAAGATGATGTTGCTGATAAATTGGCTAAGTTTTCTGCAGATGGTAAGGTAGATTATTATGATTATGTTGGTCGTCCTATTAAACCTGCAGAGAAAAAAGCTGTTGCAGC
>CAYWUY010000017.1:15964-18377 GCA_964461535.1 uncultured Flavipsychrobacter sp. | reverse complement strand
GATATGGATGCAGAAGATATAGCTGATGCAAAAGAAGAAGCTGACTTAACTGCACCACTACATCCTGAGAAATATGGTCTTAAAAGAACATTAAAGGGTATAGAAGCTGTAGAGGGTAACGATGCCTACATACTTGAAGCCGTAAATGCTGCCGGTAAAAAGTCGTTAGAGTATTACGATGTAAAGTCAGGCTACTTGGTTAGATCTGTAAAAAGTGAAGAGACTCAAAAAGGTCCGATATCAGTAACTACAGATTTTAAAGATTATAAAGAAGTAGCCGGTACTAATGGATATAAAGTGCCATATACCGTGACAGTAGTTGAGCAGGCTATTACTGTAAAAGTACAGTCAGTTGAAGTGAATAAAAACATTGCTGATACTGAATTTAAATAATAGATACACCTTAGTATAATGATAGGCGCCTAATTTATTGGGCGCCTATTTTTTTTGCTACATATCTATTGGTTAACAATCTGTAAATGGTAGTTGTATAAAGTATTTTGTATAATTGATAAAAATTTTCTTATTTCTGTGTTTTGTTATTACATTTGTTATACAAGATGCACTACTAGCAAGTGTTTATAGTTGATGCTCGTTAGTTGTTGAATATCAATACCGGGGGTTACATGAAAAAAAGAATCACAATATTTGCATTAGAGACTTTAGGCTTCTTTACGGCCTTGTTAATATTTGATTTATATTTTAAAGGATATACATTCAATTCTGTGGTATATCAAGATGCTATAGCTGCCGTTGTTACAGTAATAGCTTTTGAGTTAATTTCTAATTTTATAATAAAGCCAATTTTTAATTGGGTTAGGAAGGGTATGTATGATGTAGATGAACCGGCAGCCTAATGTCTACAGTTTTTTAAGCTCATTTTTTAGAGCATTTAATTCTTCTAAAAGGTTGTTTATATCCTTGATTGATTTTTTACCTTTCTTGGTGTACTTTATTAAATATATTGCTAGGGTATAGGCTGTAGTGATGCCGAAATAACCCACCTTAAACTGCCATGATGCTTCTTTGGTAACATCAGCTCCGTACAACATTAGTGCGCTCCATAGTACTACAAAATATATGGGAGTGTAGATATTGATTGTTTTTTTTCTCCATTCTAATTTGCCAATTTCTGCATCAATATATTGCAATGTGTCTAATAAAGGAATGATACTGTTTTTAATGATCATATTTTTCCATATTACCCATAGGTACACAAGCATTAAAGTTATCATTGCTAAAATGCTTCCTGAGAAAAATATGCCACGTTCCGCTCCCCAGCTATACAATACCCAGCAGATAACACTTATAGCAAAAGCAAAGCCTACAGTTGTTATCCAATTACTTTTTAATTGTTTTTGGTGCTGTTGTTTCAATTGTTCTTGCAGGCTTACTACTGCAATTGATGAATTGCTTAGCTCTTTTTTAGGTGCTATATTTTGCCAGTTTTCAATAAGATTATCCAAGTTCATGGTGGTTCATTTTTTCGGTTATCATAATCTGTAATTGATTTTTTATACGGCTTATTTTGACACCTGTATTACTTATGCTTATGCCAGATACTTCTGCAATTTCTTTGTAAGATAATCCCTCCATGTATAGTGATATCAATAGTTTGTCTTGTGGTGGAAGAGTTTGTATACAAAATAATAGTGCCTTTAGTTGTTGCTCTTTTATGCTACTGTCATTATCGTCTGGTATGGATAATAAACTGTCATTAAGATTATTATAGTGTGTCTTGTTTTGTTTAATATTAAACGATATGGTGCAATTAATGGCTATACGGTATATCCATGTTTTTATGTTTGCTTCGCCTCTAAATGAGGGTAAGCCTTTCCAAATTTGCATACATACTTCTTGGCACAAATCGTCTGTATACGAAGTGTCATTTAAGTTAGCCATACATATGCGGTAGATAGCCGCTTTGTGTTCGGTTATCAACTTGGTAAATGCTACTTCTTGTTCAGTTAGTCCCATATAGCTAGCTTGGCAAATGTAGAGCAATCGTTTATTTTTCTATAAAGCTGCGTACTTGCTCTATAAACCATGTAGGATCGTCATACATGATAAAGTGTTTTGTAGGGTTAGTAGATACCAGAAGGGTGCACATACTACATGCTTTGTATTGTTCGCTAAACTTATCTTTAACACTTTTGGCAGTAAACGAAGGGTATTGTTGATTGGGAGCATAGGCAACTAATACTAGGGTAGGAGCAGTAATGCCAGATACTTTTTTTCTTAGGTCTAATCCATTCATTTCAGTCATAGTGTAAGCAAGCGTTTTCTTATCAGATTTTACACCCCAGTCTACTATACGTTCCCATTTTGTTGAGTCTAGACACATAAATTGGGCCATGCCTAGTTGTTGCGCTTTCATGCTACTATCGGGTAGCGATTGGTACATGGTTAGTGC
>CAYWUY010000017.1:14378-15864 GCA_964461535.1 uncultured Flavipsychrobacter sp. | reverse complement strand
TTACTCCGGCATATCCTGCAAGGGTAATGGTGTGGCATTCATATTTGCTGTTGAGTACTGCTATGGTTTCATCCCATTCTGCACCACTACATGTTGCGCCGGGTATAAGTATAATGGGTTTTCCCTTGCCTGACACTTTCACTTGGAAGGAGTTGTAGGTTTTGGCACTGCCAGCTATTGTTACTAATAAAAGTATTAGACTACTTAAGATGATTTTCTTCATTTTATAAGATTTTAATAGTTAGACATGAGATATGCTTTTTTCTTACAGAGTTTCATTTATTTTTTATTTCTTTATTTGTATGTCTATTATGTATTCGCCTATTTTTGTTGCATAATAGAAAGGAATGAGAAGATTAATTATAGCTATGCTTTTGTTGGGTACAATTTCAACAAATGCACAAACAGCATCAAATAAAAATTGCTTCGAGAAAGATTTGACTCAAGCTGTTTTGTGGCAGCAAAAGTCGGGTGAGTATAGGGCCTTATGCTTTCAGGCGTATAGCCTAGCTAAAATTAGGCTAGATGCTTACTTCACTAAAATGAAGCGTGCAACAAAGCCACCTTGTATTATTGTAGATATAGACGAGACAGTTTTAGATAATTCTCCTCAAAGTGGATATCAAGTAGCCAACTGTAAACCATATTCTAGCGCAGATTGGGAACAATGGTCTAAGCTTTCACAAGCCGACACTGTGCCGGGTAGTTGTAGTTTTTTGAAATATGCAGCTATGCGCAAGGTAGTAGTGTATTATATTACCAATCGTAAGGATAATGAACTAGAAAACACAATAAAGAATTTGCAAAAATATGGCTTCCCATATGCTGATGCAGACCATGTAATTCCAGCAAGGAAAAAGGCTGATGGTAAGTATGATAATAATAAAGAGGTGCGAAGAAACGAGGTTAGAGAAAAATATGATATTGTGCTATTGTGCGGAGATAATTTGGGCGATTTTAGTGATGTTTTTTATGATAAAACCGAAGCTGAAAGATATAAAGCAGTAGAAGATAATAGCCAAAATTTTGGTGATAAATTTATAGTGTTACCTAATCCTATGTATGGAGATTGGGAATCGGCTATGTTTAAAGGCATGGATATAAAGCAAGAAGAAAAGCCGATGAAAAAAAGAGAAATGATAAAGTCATATCAACCAGCAAAATAAAAATGAGATGAGCGCCGAAGTAGAATGTCGGCGCTCATTTATTTTAAGATATTTACTTAGGCGTTGGAACCAGGAATAACAGACCCTTGGTTGAAGAAGCTGAATTTTACTGGAGGTGGCGTTATTTTTGGAGACCAGTCAAAGCCAGTAAGATCATTTAAAACATTGGCTGCCGCAGTTTGGAATGCTCCAATATTGAAGAAGTATCCGTACAAATCTATGTGCTGAAACAATGCTTGTCCAAAGTAATTATTTGGATCAACAGAGCAATTATTTTGTACTTGAGTTACTATTCCGCTATTGATAGTAAATGATTGTGC
>CAYWUY010000017.1:0-14278 GCA_964461535.1 uncultured Flavipsychrobacter sp. | reverse complement strand
GCTACAGGTAAGCAACTAATTGACGGTGAGTTGCTCATTTCGTTTTGTAAGTATAATGCAAAACATGGCGATAACGTACCTCCTAGACTGTGTCCGGTAACGTAAATATTATTTGCTTTAACTGATTCTAAATAGTCTATAGCAGTTATGCCCGTTGTGGGATCTTTTAGATTAGTAAGCTGTGTTAAGCCATAGTGAGTTCCTGCTGTAATATCTGCAAATAGTGGAACATGTTTACCATAAGGCCAACGTACCATACGTAATACATTGAAATCTTCTAATAACCAGTCCATAGTGCTGTTGGAACTAGTTCCCGCAATAGCTACTACATATTGGTCGGTAGAACTGTTATGCGCTATGTACATAGTATTCATTGGTTGATAGCCGCCTTTGTATTCTCCCTTTTTTATTGGAAGGCTAAAAACAGATGGTCCCCATGCCAAACTCCAAGCGCCTGTTTGTGCTTGTACATTGGGGTCATTAAGTAAAGCTTTTACGCATGTAACTGTATTATCTTCAATCTCAGTTTCAGATAAACCATAAAACATGGCGCTAACATTTGAAATTGTGTTTAGGCAAAATACTTGCTGTTGAAGAGGGGTAACTGTAGGATTGGAACTCATTTCGTTTTCTTTATGTGGTTAACAATAAAACAAAGTTATTTCCCTACTATTATATTTCTATACGTATTTATACCCTTTTTATTTGTTTGAAAATTAAATATTTATGAACTCAGAATAGTTCTCCTTGTAAGGGATTATTCTTCCTCTTTTTGGTCTTACTACTAGTAATTCTAGCTGTAAGCCGGCCATCTTTAAGTGGTTGCATCAGGTAAGTTATTTCCTCTCTTGTTAGGTTTCCTAGCCAATCTTGCCTAACAGATGATTCTATTATCAATGGCATCCTTTGCTGTGTGTTATGTATTTCACTCATTAGTGTGTTGGCAGGAGTAGTAACTATGCTACATGTGTTGTAAAGTTCGCCTGTTTCTTTATCTATCCATTGGTTATAAATGCCGCCTAAGGTAAATGGTAAGCCTGAAATATGATTAATGAAGTATTCATTTGTAATGTAGTTGTCGGGATGTTGGTTTTCATAAAAACCATTAATCCATACAAGACATCTGTTCGACTGAATTAATCCTTTATAGCTGGTTTTGTCAAAAATATCTTCAGCGCGTGCATTTAATGTGTTAGCATACTGTTTAGCTTCATTATAGTTGTTTACCCAGTTGGGTATTAGTTTCCATTTCCCTTTTATAATACTATTGGGTTTTGTAGGTATGGTTATAGGTATGTCAGGCATACTGAAGCCGCTTACTTCTTTTTGCTCTTTAAAGTCTTCCTCAATTGTTATGTTGGTTTCTGCTTTTTCTCTTATGTTTTCAGATGATGGAAAATCGGCCTTGTAGCACATGTTTTTATGTGTTTTACTGTTTGCTAGTAAAGATAATAAACACACTTGTACCTTTATTAGGCTTACTTTCTATGTGTAGTTTGCCATTTAGAATTCTTAGCAAATCTTTTATAATTAAGAATCCTAAACCATTGCCACTTCTATTGTTAATGTTTTTAGATGAAATAATAGGGTGGTCTGATAATATATTGTTTATCTGAGTGGACGACATTCCTAATCCGGTATCACGCACTTCAATTTCTATTGTTTTTCCATTTCTTGTAGCATGTACACTTATAGAACCTTGTTGAGTGAAGTGCAATGCATTTACTACTAAATTGTAAATGATTATTCGTATTGGATCTACAAACTGTGTGGCTTCAAATGTATCATCAACATCATTTATGAGTTCAATATTGTTTTTCTTAGCTAGAGAATTGAGAATATTGAAGATGTTTTCAGTTAATTCATGCAGGTTGAATTTTTCTTTTATTATTCTTCGCTCTTCATTTTGGTATTTTATCCAGTTGAGTATGTTAGTTGATAATAATTCTAACTCTCTAGATGTATTAGTGACTTCGCCCAGCCATTCTTCCGTCATTTTTTGGTTTAATTTCTCCTTTTGATCAAGTAGAAATTTGCTGGTCATATGCATGTATCTAAGTGGTGTTATAATGTCATGACTAATGATAGAGATAAGTCTAGTTTTTATTTTATCATTTTTTTCTAGCTTTTCATTTTGTATCAGAATCTCTTGAGTTTTACTGTCAAGTAAGTTTCTTAGTTTTATTTGTCTGCGTATGGAACGTGTATTAGAGATAACTGAAATAAGCGTAACAATACCTGCAGCAGCTAGCAATAAAATAGATTTACCCCACCATTTCATATACCATGGGCTATCTATCTCAAAGTGTAATTTTTTTATTGTAAAGTTGTCTTTTCCAAATCCTTTAAGTTGTCTTATTTCTACTGTAAAGGTACCACTAGGCAAGTCCTGTATGTCTATTTCCGGGTTGTCAATACTTATTCTGTTCCACACATCGTTGCCGGGTGTTATTTTATATTCCAGGTATATGTTTTCTTTATTGCACCAGCTAGGTATCGTTAGTCTGTAGTTAATTTCATGTGTATTAGATTTTAGAAAAACACTGTCACTGTTTGAGTAAAGGTATTTGCTGCCGTTAATAGAAATGTAATCGACGTAAATCTTTCCTGATGGCATACGCATATGTGCGTCAGGTTTTATCCAAACTGCTCCATCCATAGTAGGGAAAGAGATTGTGCTGTCTTTTAGCTGCACTGCAACAGGTGTACAGCCTCCATTCATTTCGGTAATATCCATACCTTCATTTACGCCAAAAAAATGGTAGTATATATACCCTGTATTGTTTTCAAAAGCATTGATTATGTCGTCTATTTTTACCTTAAATAATCCTCTGTTTGAACTAATCCAACAGAAGCCTCTTCCGTCAGGAAAGAAACAGTGTGTATATAGTAGATTGTTATTATAGTCAAGCGGTATTTTTTTGATAATGTTGTTTTTGATAAGGTAAATACCATCGCCATAAGTGCCAGTAAATAAATAGTCTTTATATATCCAAAGAGCTCTTACTTGAGCATCTGATTTAAATACTGTTTCAATAGATTTAGAGTCTAAGTGAATAAAATATAAGCCCTTAAGTGAGGCTAAGGCAAGTGTATTTTTTTTGTATTCTATCAGCTGAAAGGCGTCTCCAATTTCAGGTAATGAGATTATAAATTGTAATCCTGTATCTCCAATTTTAAACAATCCTTTTTTGTTAGCGAGAAACATCTGTTTCTCGCTTTCTGCAAATACATGATGACCGTTGTTGTGTTGAAAGCTTATGAACTTGCGTTCATGTGTTTTTAGATTGTAAGAATAGATAGAATCTTTTACTGTATACCATAGAATATCATTGCTATTTGTATAAGTAAAGTTGTCTACAGGTTGATGGAAAGGTAAGTTCTGAGGATTGTTTGGGTATGGCCCTAATATAATATTGCTGTTAGTAAGTATATTGCCATTTGCCAAAGGTATTTGGGCATAAATAGCATTTGTTTGATTGAAGTCGTTGTCGCTTTTCTTGTAGTGTTCTAAACTGCTTTCTCTTATAACAATAACTCCTTTTGATGTTGTGCCTAGAAAAAGAATTTTACTTTCTTTCCAGTATATTGCAGCCTTAATAGAACTATTAGTGGGAACTGATGAGCAGATGAGTTCTGATGAGATTTGGCCATTATTATAATTAAGTATCCAGGCATTTTTTTCCGCTAGCACTATTGGATTATTCATCCCTGAATTCCAGTAGAGATATTTTATGTATGCTGGTAAACCATTCTGTTTTGAGCTGCTTTTGTCTATTGAAATAGGTAGTAGCTTTTTATTGCTAACATCAACCTTATATATTTCTTTGTGGTTGGCTAGATAAAATAATTCTCCATTTATTTTGAATTCTTTTCTTGTTTTTGGTAATTGAAATAGATACTCAACATTTTTTGAACTGTAAGTATATTGATACAATGTGTCATCTATTTCAATGAGACAACTACTACTTTTGTATGGGATTATTTCGGAATAGTCATTTACCTTAAATCGTAACTTACTTTGTTCGGTTTCATGAGTGTATATAGCAAGTAGTTGACTTTTTCTTTTGATGTTATGTAAGTTTAACTCATCGTCATAGGAGATCTTATTTCCATTTATTTTATAAATGTTGCCATTATTTATGCCATAGATAACATTGTTAATGTCTTTTGTGAAAGGAAATATTTTTTTGTACTTAAGAGTAGGTAGCGTGTTCTTATCAATTATTTTGAAGTTGTTGCCATCATATCTAACCAACCCAAGTTCAGTAGAAATCCAAAGTAAGTTATTGCTATCATCCCATTGCATTGCGTTAATGCCATCAGAAGGTAGTCCGTTTTCTGTAGTTATATATTGGGTTGTATATTTTCTTTGGGCATAACCTTCAGTAATGTTCAACAATACTGTTACTGATATAGTAACAATTGCAAAAAGTAATTGTTGTACTCTTATAAATTGGCCCATTGTTTATTTTTAGTAGCTAACGTTGTATAGAACAGCTAATTCTGTCAAAGTTTTTATATTATCAGTATTGGTTTTTTCAAATATTCTTTTTTTCATAGTAGATATCGTATTCATTCTCAGGTTTAAGACATCTGATATGTATTTTGTTCCCTGACCTTTTAATAAATAGTGAAGTACTTCTAGTTCTCTTGCTGATAAATCAGAGAATGGATTATGATAACCGTTATCTGCTGACTTTTCTGTAGGTATTTCATTATTCAAAAAGCTTTTCAACATCGATATGGTTTTTTCTTCTGGTGATGTTTTGGGTAAATAATATCTAATTCCATATTTTTTCAAAGCATCGCTATATACATTAGCTGGCTGCATTGAAAACATCATGATGTTCAGGTCTGGGTATAGATTTCTTATGTTAGGTAGTATCTCTAAAGTAGTGCCATCGGGTAGGATGATGTCTAAAAGCATGTGTGTGTATCTCTTTTTCTTCAACTCACTCATCAACTCTGCACAGGAAGATACTTCGTCAACTTCTTGATAACCAAGGTTTAATTGAAGTAAAATCTTTACTCCTTTCCGTATCATGCTGTGGTCGTCTACTATTAATATTTGTGGTGTCATAAGATTAAAGATTATTCTCTCGCAAAGATTATTTAAAGTTAACTCAAATATAAAATGTCCTATCATGCAGGTAGAATAAGTTCTACATCCAGCCTTTTTTACCTGTATTTACGCGGTTTTAGCTGTCTATACCTTAGTTATTATTAGAACTTATTCTATCGTGTAGAAGGTAACCTAAAGATAACTTTGAACTCATTGTAGTAAAAGTCCATGTTAAATTTAAATCGTACTAACGACATGAAACGAAGAGCATCTGAAATGTGTAGCTTAAATTTCCCTAACCACAGTAGAGGTTTTCTTGCTGTTAGGTGGGTAGTAGCAATGTTATTGACATTGTTTACTGCATCTGGTCTTAAAGCCCAGACAACTGTTACAGTTTATGCCTCTGGAACAGCAGGCTCTAACAAAACAGGATATGTTACCGGTGCCCCTGCCTACACTGAGGGAAACATTCAGTGTGCATATAATACCACTGCTGCATCAAATATTAGGGGCTTTGCTGTTTTTGATTTAAGCTCTATTCCTACTAACGCTATTATTACCTCGGTAACATTAAATGCCAATGTTGCTACTATTGGAGGATCGGGTACGGCTACAAATGTATTTTACGGTATATCGGGAAATATATACACTGCGTCTAGCGGTAGTGCAGCAACATTATATGCTAACTGTATAAGCGGGGAACCTATTTTTTACAGTACAGCTAGTATTTTAGGTACTACTACAGCAGGTAGTAAAACAATGACTAGTAATAGAAGTTCTATTAACTTTATCCAGAATAATATTGGTGGTGCTGTCTCAGTTTCATTTGTGCAGACGGCTTCTGCCAGGACATATACTATAACTGGCCAAACTGGAGCTACTACAACTACGGGTACTTATGCACCTTACTTGACTATTCAATATGTTACATCAGATTTTGTTCCCTTTGGTTTAAACGCTACTAGCTTTAATCATGATTTGATTATAAATGGTACGGGTGCACCATCAACATCATCTTCAACTAATACTTTTGGTGGTGGCTATGTATTTCTTTCAGGCGATTACAGAAACGGAACTAACCAGCCTTCAGGTTATTGCCATTTACCAATTGGCGGTAAAATATCTAGTGCTTTAACTTCTGGTTTGTCATTTCAAATGGCTAACTATACTGGTAATAATACACTTTTCTTAAATAATACTACTGTAACTTCTGGTACACTTTCGTTATCAACTCCTAAATATGCTAGTAATATTTATGTTATGGGTACAAGTGGTAATGGTGCCTCTACTGTAAATATGAGAGTGAATTTTGAAGATGGTACTTTTCAAGATGCTACTGGAATAACGAGTTTTAGCGATTGGTACACTAATGCTAGTGTAACACAAAGTGCAATTGGTAGGGTTAACTATTCTACAGGAGTTGCGGATGCTTTTAGTACTACAACACCATATCTGAAAGAAACTTCTATAGCAATATCTGCGGCTAACTACGGTAAGAAAATTACAAGTATTGGTGTGACAAACACTACTGCTTATCAGCCAGTGTTTTTTGCAATAAGTGGTAGAGAAGGGAAATTGACTGCTACTGGTACTATTTCAACATTTACAGATTGTCCACCATCTGTAGCACAAACATTTACATTATCCGGAACTTCATTATATCCATCAGGTGGTAGTATAAATGCTGTGGCGCCTACAGGTTTTCAGCTTTCTTTAAATGGAACAACTTGGTTAGATTCGGTTGCAATACCATATACCGCTAATACAATGGCTGCTACTACGGTTTATGCGCGCTTCGCACCCGCTGATAACGGTACATATAGTGGTAATATTACTTTTAAAGGTGGTACAGTAAATACTCAACCAACTGTCTCTCTTTCCGGTACAGCTAGTAATACACTATTTTATCGTCCATTGTCTTCTTTTACTTATGGTGCTGTATTGATAGGAACTTCAACTGCTGGATCAAGATATTCATTGTCGTCTACTGGATTAACAGCCGGTACTGTAACAGTATCCTCATCAAATCCTGCATTTCAAGTATCTCCTGATAGTACCACTTGGTCAACATCTTATACATTTACAAATGGTACTTCAGTATCCACTCCAATGTATATAAGATTTTCGCCTACTGTAGTAGGAAGCGTATCAGGTACCGTTACTATTTCAGGCTCAACATTATCTTGTCCACAAACGATTAGTTGTAATGGTATAGGTGCTAACCCATGCGAAATTCCAGGTTTACCCACCTCAATGACTTTCACTGGTACTACATCTACATCTACAAATATTGGCTTTACACCTGCAGGAACGGTTGATGGATATATGCTTGTAAGAAGTTACACTCCATTTTCTGGAGGACCTACAGATGGAACTTGGTATAATGTAGGAGATTCATTAGCTAATGGAAGAGTTATAGCAATCTATACCACAACACCTACATACCCAATAACAGGTCTCACGGCTAATACAAGATATTATTATGCTATTGTGCCATATAATGGTGGTCCTCTAGGTACATGTACTGGTGGTCCACTATATCCGGTAGCAGAACCGTTGTCGGGTTCTGTTGTTACCTGTGTAGGTACTCCCACAGCAGTAACAGTAGGCGCGCGTACAGGTAGTACTTTTGTACTTTCTTGGACAGCACCTACCGGCGGTACCACAACTGCTGTAACTTACAATGTTGATGTAGCTACTGATGCTTCATTTGTTAATCCTGTAGTTGGATCTCCATTTACTGCATCTGGCACTTCTACTACAATAACTGGATTGGTTTCAGGAAATACCTATTATTATAGGGTAACTGCCGTTGCTTCATGTAGTAGTGCTCCTACAGCCGGTGCATCTACTTCTACATATGATAATTATGATACTACAACAATTGCATCGGGCTTTACTGCTGATATAGTTGCAAATGGTAGTTCCATGCCAACGCTAAGCACTTATTTTCCAAGTGCATCTGTAACTAGTTTTGATAATGCCGGATATGATTTAGTTGGCGCTCCGTATACTTTTGCTACTGCAACTAGAACATTGCCTGCATCTGGAACGGTAAGTAGTATTACTACTAATGGTCTTAATTTTCAGCTTGCTCCATACACCGGAAACAATGCAGTATATATACATAGCGGTGTTGGTTTGCCAACTACAGGTACTATGACATTGGCTGTTCCTAAAAAAGCAAGCAAAGTATATGTAACTGGTATTAGTGGTACAAGTACTACATCGGTTTTGTTGAAAGTTAATTTTACAGACGGGACATTCGATTCTTCTACCGCTATATATACATTCCCTGATTGGTATGCTACAGCCGGTAGTACTAATACAAATTTTACAATTCGTGGTATTGGTCGTGTTAGTAGCTCTTCAACTCCTACTGCAGGTGAAACATCTACAACTGGACCATCACTTTTTGAAGGTGTATATACTTTAGCTAATGCAAATATTGGTAAGAAAGTGCAAAGCGTTACTGTAAATTATAGCTCTGGTACGGGTTACTTGGGTGTAATGGCAGTAAGCTTGCAAACGGCAACTTTGGCTACATCAGTTGCTTCATTGACATCGTTTGGCGACGTAAACGTTGGTTGTACTTCTTCAGCTCAAACTTTTAAGATAAGTGGTGGTACATTATTCCCAGCTACAGGTAGTGTAACAGCCGTTGCTCCTATTGGCTTCCAAGTCTCTGCCGATGGAACTACATGGGATTCTATTGCCAATTTCTCTTATACTTCTAGCGCACTTTCTGGAGTTACAGTTTACGTTCGCGCAAAACCAACTTATTTGGGTGCTAATACTGGAAATATTACGTTTAGAGCAGGTAACTTAAATAATTCTCCATCAGTATCAGTATCTGTTAATGGTTCAGGTTTTGGATATACTCCATCTACTACTGCTGCTTTTGGTTTAGTATCTACAGGAACATCCTCTGCAGCTATTACATACACACTTTCCGGTACTTCAATGAGTCCGGGCACTATAACTGCTACTACAACTAATACGTTATTTCAGGTTTCTCTTGATGGTTCTAGTTGGAGTAATTCTGTTTCTTTTGCTAATGGTACTTCAGTTACACAAAATTTATATATACAATATTCGCCTACTGCTGTGGCATCTGATACCGCAACAATTCAAATCACTGGTACTACTTTGCCATGTAGTATAACAGGTATAAGTTGTACTGGTAATGGAGTTAATCCATGTGTTGCTCCATCATATCCTACATCTTTAGTATTATCAGGCACTACATCTTCATCTGTTAATGTTAGCTTTACCGCTGTTAGTTCTTCTGATGCATACTTAGTAGTAAGAAGTTTCTCTCCATTCTCTGGTTCTGCTTCTGACGGTATAAACTACATAGTAAATGATACTTTGGGTAATGGTAGAGTTGTAGGTGTATATTCTGTGGCTCCATCATACACAATTTCTGGTCTTAACTCTAACACACAATACTATTTTACAGTAATACCTATTAAAGGTGGAACATATGGTACTTGTAGTGGAGGCCCACTATATCCTACTACGGGTAGTCCACTTACAGGTGGTGTAATCACGTGTCCGGCTGCTCCAGTTTTGGGCACGGCCACAAGCACATTGAACTCTATTACAATCAATTGGACCGGCGATATGGGTGGTTCTGGATATAGTACAATAAACTATGTTGCAGATGTTACTACTGATGCCGGATTTACCACACCAGTAGCAGGCTCTCCATTTACTGTTAGTAGCCCATCAACATCATTAACGGTTACTGGTTTAACTTCAGGTACTACTTATTATTATAGGTTACGTGCAGTAACTGCTGCTTGTAATAGTTCTTATGTTAGTGGTAGTAAAGCAGCTGCTAGTTATTGTGCTCCTACGTATACTAATGGTTGTGGTTCATGGTATGTTTATGGTGTTACCTTGGCTAGTATGTCATTTACTGGTAGTTGCGGTTCAGCTGCGAATCAAACGGCATTAGTTGCTAGTGTTCAAGCTGGTATAGCTACACCAATGACTGTACTAGCGGGTCAGTATTGCGGAGTAGGTGTTTATGTAGATTTTAATAGTAATGGTAGTTATTCAGATCCTGGTGAATATTTATACGGGGCTTATCTAGATGGGGCTCCATATGCTACTTTTTCATTTAATATTACTGTTCCTACATCAGTTGTATCTGGAAATTATAGAATGAGGGTATTATGCGCTTATGGAACAGCCCCATCATCAACAGGTTCATGTGGTGCATATGCATATGGGAATTATAATGATTATACACTTAATGTTATAAATCCTGTACTTACTACATCTATTTCATCATTGTCTGCATTTGCTACTACTGCTACTTGCTCAGCTTCATCAGCATCTACATTTACTATGAGTGGTACTGGTTTAATACCTGCAACTGGTAGTATTGTAGCTCATGCACCAGTTGGCTTCCAAGTTTCTACCAACGGTACTACTTGGGACAGTGTTGCTACATATCCATATACATCGTCTACTTTATCTTCATCAACAGTTTATGTAAGATTTGTTCCATTAACATTTGGTGCCGCATCAGGTAACGTTACTTTCTCTGGCGGTGGTCTGCTTACTCCACCTTCAGTGGCTGTAAGTGGAACAGGTGCAGGTATCGCTTTGTCTTCTACTTCAGTAGCATCTTTTGGACCTGTAGCCATTTCTACTATTTCTGCAGCCTTAACTTATACTGTTACAGGTGCTAACCTAACTCCCGGAACATTTACTGTTACGAATTCTAATCCACAATTTAGTATATCTAGTGACGGATCTTCATATTCTACAACATCTTATTCATATAGTACTGGTGCTACTATAACTGGGGATGTAGTGTATATCAAGTACAGCCCTACATCATTAGGTGCCGCAAATGATACTATTACACTAACAAGTACTACAGGTTGTGTACTGTATATATATGCTACTGGCTATGGTTCAAATCCATGTGCTGAACCTTCAGTGCCATCGGCTATTACATTTAGTGGCACTAATACACGCGGAACAACTATTGGTGTTACACCAAGTGGTGCTACTGATGCAGTATTATTAGTTCAGTCTGTAGGTGCCTTTTCTGGCACACCAAGTACTGGGGTGACTTATACTTCTGGCACAGCTTTGGGGTCTGGTACTGTTATTGGTTCTTATTCTATTGCGCCAAGCTACACATATAGCAATACACCTTCTGTGCCTGTAGCTGCAAATACTACATACACTGTAACAGCTATACCATATAATGGAGGTACAACTGGTACGTGTAGTGGTGGTCCGTTATACTCTACAGGTAATATTGCTGGAGTTTACACTACTTGTCCTGATACTGTTACTGCTTTATCATCTTCATCTGTAACTGGTTCTGGATTTACATTAAACTGGACTGCTCCAGTAGGAGGTTCTGCACTACCTGTTTATTATGTAATTGAAGTTTCTACAAGTAGTACATTCAGTTCAGGTGTAACTTCATATGTAGCTACATCATCACCTTATGTGGTTTCTGGTTTATTTGGTACTACAACATATTATTATCGTATACATGACTCATCTACTTCTTGTAATAGTTTATATACTAGTACAAAGAATGTTACTACAACTTGCGGTATTACACCATTCCCTTACTTTGAGTCTTTTGAGTCTATAACAGCTGCAAATACTTTGCCTACTTGTATGGCATCGACTTCTTTGGGTACGAATGTTACAACTAATTTATCTGGAACAACTTATAATAGAATAGCTCGCACTGGTAGTAAGAGTGCCTCATACAGATGGTCATCTAGTGAGTACATTTTTACGCCTTCCTTCAATTTTACCGCTGGTTATAATTATCAAGTTAGTTTCTGGTATATAGCTGATGGTGCTACTGGTTTTGATTCTATAGTAACAAGATATGGTGCAAGTCAGTCTGCAGCTGGTATGACTACGCTTGTCGGCTCTCCGGTATTGTCTCCTGTAAATACAACTTATGCACAGTGGACTGGAACATTTACACCTACTAGTACTGGTACTAATTATGTTGGTATTAAAGTTGCTTCTGCTAGCTCTGTTCCTTGGTACATCACTATTGATGATATTAGTGTACAAGTTCTTTCTACAATTGTTACTAGCACATCGTCTATGGCGTTTGGTAATGTTAATGTTGGTTTAAATAGTACTACTCCTTTCACTGTTTCAGGTAACAGTTTAGTGCCTGCGTCAGGAAATATTACTATAGCAGCTCCTACAGGTTATCAAGTATCTACAAGTAGCTCTTCTGGTTTTGCAGATTCTATAACTGTTCCATACACAGGCTCTTCTTTATCAACCACAACCATATATGCTAGATTTGCTCCTGGTTCAGTTGGTGCTTTTGGTGGTAATGTTAGATGTTATGGCGGTGGCGCTACAAAGAACATTGCTGTTACAGGTAATGGAGTATTGCAGGATTTAGTAGCTACACCATCATCTTTGTATATGGGATCTATTTTAGTATCAACACCATCTCCTGCTTCTACATTTACATTGAGCGGTACTTATTTGACTGGTTATCCTGATAATATTACGCTTACATCTTCAAATCCTGATTATCAATTATCAGCAGATGGTTCTTCATATAGTACGTCTATAACCATACCATACACATCAGCCTCTTTATCTTCACCTGTTTATGTAGTATTCACTCCGTCATCTTCAGGTAGTTCTTCATCTACAGTTACTATAAGTGGTGGTGGCGATGCTACACCTCCAACCCTTACTCTAACAGGTAATGGTGCAACTGGTCCATGTTCAACTCCGTCTGCTTTAACAAGTGTAAGTATGTCGGGTGTTAATGATACCACAGGTACTGCTACTATTAGTACATCTTCATCTCCTACAGGTTATATTGTAGTTGCTAGCACTTCTGCTTTGTCTTCTGGTCCGGTGAATGGTGTTACTTACTCTAGTGGTTCCACATTAGGTGGTGGTATTGTGTTTGGTAATAGTACAAGTACTACCATACCATCAGGGGTTACCTTTATACCAAATACTACTTATACAGTTACTGCTTACCCTTATAACACTGGTGTATGTGCGGGTCCGGTATATAATGCTTCAACTCCTGTTACTACTACTTTCACTACATGTCCTGGGGTTCCATCTGGGTTGACTGTTTCTACTATTACAAGTAGTGGTTTTAATTTGTCGTGGTCTGCACCATCAGGTGGTTCAGCGGTTGCCCTTACTTATTTAGTAGATGTCTCTACTAATAACACCTTTACTTCTCCAGTTTCTGGTTCGCCTTTTACGGCTACATCTACTTCTTATACAGTTAGTGGCTTGGCTCCAAGTACTACCTATTATTATCGTGTAACAGCTGTTGGTGCATGTAATAGTAGAGTTTCAAGTTTTGGTTCTGCAAATACATCATTATACCTATATACAACCTTAGGTTTAACTGGGTTTAACTACGACTTAATTGCTAACGGCACTAGTGCTCCTACTTCTTCAACTAATAATGGTACTACTGCTTTTGATGGAGCTGCTTATGCATGGTTGTCTGCTGATTATAACTATGGTGGTCGCGTACCTGTAGTTGGCACTATTGGTTCTACTACTGTTACTGGTTCTTATGCACTTCCATCATCTGGTATCATTAATAGTACATTCACCAATGGATTATCATATCAGTTGGCTAGCTATTCTGCAAATAACTTCTTATGGTTGAATACTGCTACAGCTAGTAATACTGGTACATTAACATTTACTACACCTAGGTATGCTAGTCAGTTGTATTTAATTGGTGCTACTGGTAGTGGAAATGCTCTTAATGTTACTGCTACAGTAACATTTGAAGATGCAACTACACAAGTAGCTTCAGGTATCTATACTTTTAGCGATTGGTATGGTGGTGATTCTATTGCTATTGCTAGTGTTGGTCGTGTTAACGTTTCTACTGGAAATACCGATGGAACTACTGCTGGACCTAATCTTTATGAGTATCCGCTACCTATAAGTGCTGCTAATATGACTAAAAGAATCACTAGTGTTACTATTCGCACGAATTCTACTGCTGGTTCTGGTTATTTAGGTATACCTGCTATAAGTGCTCGTGTCGGGGTGTTGTATGCATCAACTGCTTCTTTACCGTCATTTGGTTCTTACAATGTTGGGTGTACTTCATCTGTACAAACCCTTACAATAAATGGTAGTACATTATTCCCTACGGGTGGTTCTATAACTGCTACTGCTCCTGCAGGTTTCCAA
>CAYWUY010000016.1:24570-48515 GCA_964461535.1 uncultured Flavipsychrobacter sp. | reverse complement strand
TGCTAAGGGGGTTATTACCTACTACTATCCTATAGCGCATAGTAATAGTGTAAAGGCTAGGCAAGAAGCCTATGCTACAACCTATGAGCAGTGGAGAGGAATGATTGTAAAAGAATTAGAGTATGCTCATAAAGGTATAACCAACTATATAGAACACATAGATGTGTGGGTTTGGGGGCATGGTATGATATCGCCTAAAGTAGACTATATATGGGGGGGCGATAGGGTGGCTATGAGTGGCGCTATAGATGGTGTAGTCCACTTTGCGCATACCGATTTATCGGGTATATCTATTTTTGAAGAGGCTTTTTATCAGGGTATAAAAGCTGCGGAGGCAGTGCTGATTAACGTATGATATTGGATAAAAAAGCATGGTTGTTTTCGCCTGTAAAGGATTTTATAGGTATTCTGCTGCCAGCTTTTATAGCGGTAATAGCTGTGTTTTTCTTGCCGGTGGTGTATACCAGTAGCGATAAGGAATCTTTAGTCGGTTGGGTAGTATTGGTGTTGTTGGTAGATGTTGCTCACGTATATAGTACTCTATATAAAACATATTTTGTTCAAGAACGTCTTGCTAGGCATAAAGTGTTGTATACACTTATACCAGTAGGCTGTTATTTGTTAGGCGTGTTGTTATATGCTGTTGATGGTATGTTGTTTTGGAGAGTTTTGGCATATACTGCTGTATTTCATTTTATAAGACAACAGTATGGTTTTGTAAGGCTATATACCAGATTCGATGCAAGGGGAAATTGGTGGAGTAAACTAGATGCTATAGCTATATACAATGCTACCGTATTCCCAATATTGTATTGGCATTTGTCTCCGGGTAGAAATTTTAATTGGTTTATAAAAGATGATTTACAAGCTATAGATATGCCATTGTTGAGGCATGCATTGTTTTGTGTTTATGTATCTATATTGCTGGTTTATATTATAAAAGAGATTTACTACATAGCTAAGACTAAAATTATAAATGTGCCCAAGAACTTAGTGATGTTGAGTACTTATGCTAGCTGGTATTTGGGTATAATTTACTTTAATGGCGATCTGGCTTTTACACTTTTAAACGTAGTGGCTCATGGAGTGCCTTATATGGCTTTGGTAGGCTATGAGTATACCGCAAATGTGAAACGAAACAGCAAAAGATGGAAACAGCTATTCTATTTTGTAGGCTTAATAGTAGTCTTGGCTTTTATTGAGGAAGGTCTTTGGGATGGGTTTGTGTGGCGGGAGCATCATCAGTTATTTGCATGGTTTTATGCCTTGCCTAATGTGCAGTCTTCGCTGGCAATGATTTTTTTAGTGCCGTTACTATCTTTACCACAATCTACCCATTATGTGCTAGATGGGTTTATATGGCGTAAGGGTCACTAGCTATAGCTTAATGCTTTGAGGGTGATTAATATTGTTTTGTGGGTCGTATTTCTTTTTGAATGATTGTAGCTTTTCATAGTTGCTGCCATAGTAGGCGTGTTCCCAATTGTTGAACGCAGTACTACAATAGTTGATATACTGTCTGGTAAGTCCGTTTTCTTGTATGGTTTTAAGTATATTATGAGTTACTTTTTCTGTAGCTATTTCCTGATGGTTATTGGTAGCGTAGGCTTGTAGTTCTGCAATAAAATCATAACCTCTATGTGGATAACATGATGCATTACCTAAACTGGCGTCATTTATTTTTCCACCAAGAGTATTAACCTGATATATCATGCCCGGCGTAGAGATGACTTGCTCTAGTACAGGTGTTATAAATGTATTCAGGTCGTTGTAATCATTAAAGTATCCTGCCGAAGAGTTTCTAAAATGCATAGGGCCTTTTCTGCCGAAATAGTTTTTTACCATCTGCCCTAAGCTGCCAATTCTGCTGCTATGGAATTGGTCGGTTTCTTTAGCTAATTGACTAAGTAGGCTAGGTAGTTGCTTGTTGTCTATATCATAATTAGTAATGAGTATGTTTAATGTTGTGCCATTTAATACATAGCCTGAGAAGCAGCATTCTGGTAGTTGTTTACAAATCTCCATCCATTTACTGAGTAAGTAGGCTGCTTTGTCGGCGTTTAATCCTCTGGATTTGAAATAGTGTGCCTGTAGTTGTTGTGGTGCACGTTCAGTAGTAAAAGTTAGTTCTGTTACAATGCCGAAATTGCCGGCTCCACCACCTTTGAATGCCCATAGCAGTTCGGGATTGTCTATTGTGTTTATAATGTTGCCGTTGCCGTCTACCATAGTGGCTTGTATGAGATGGTCGCAGGTAAGGCCCATTTTTCTGGAAAAAATGCCATAGCCTCCGCCTAAACAAAGGCCGCCTATGCCAACACTACCACAAGAACCTCCCGGTATTATATATCCTTTAGGCAATATTTCTTCATACAACTTGCTAAGTGTGCAGCCAGGCTGTATGGATATTGTATTGTTGTTGTGTAGGGTAACGCTATTCATTTTTGATAGGTTTACCACCAGCCCGCCATCATTACAAGAAAAGCCTTCCATACTATGTCCACCGCTTTTTACAGCTATAGGTAGTTTATTTTCATTTGCATATAGTACGCTAGCTGCTACTTCTTGTGTATTAGTACATAGGGCTATCACCTTGGGGTGTTTGTCTATTCGGGCATTAAAGCCTTGTCTAAGTGTATTGTATTCTTTGTTTTCGGCAGTTATTAGTTGCGGAAGTTGTGTTGTTGAGCTTGGTGGGTTCTTCCCGCTTTTACTTATTAGGTTGGTTTGTTTTTTGTCTGTTGTATTTTTATCTGTTTCGTCATTGCAAGATATTATCCATGCAGCACCGGTAAGAGCCGCTAATTGACTAATGAACGTGCGTCTGGAATACTTTTTCATATCAATGATTTTTACCTTGCTATGTGTGGTTTTGCTGCACAAGGTAATTAGCAATAGTGATGGCAGCATTGCCACTACCATATGGGTTGCTTATACCTTGCATTTTTCTATACCGTTCAGTGTCGCTAAGTAGTGAGAGCGTTTCCTCTACTATAGCACTAGTATCTGAGTGGACTAGTATAGCTGTACCCGCTTCTATAGCTTCCGGTCTTTCAGTTACTTCTCTTAATACTAGTACGGGCTTGCCAAGGCTAGGGGCTTCCTCCTGTATTCCCCCACTGTCTGTTATAATTAGGTCTGCCTTATCCATTAGCCATACAAATGATGGATAAGAAAGAGGGTCTACCAATGTTATGTTTTCTGTATTATCTAATAGCTGATGCACCGGGTTGGAAACATTAGGATTTCTATGTACCGGATACACTATTTGTACATTAGGTTCTTGGGCTATAGTAGTCATGGCATTGCAGATGTCTTGTATGTGGCTGCCATGATTTTCTCGGCGGTGCATGGTTAGCAATATAAGTCGCTTGCCAGGTGCTATAATTTGTTTTAGCTGCTCTATCTCTTTGTTATTACTGTTTCTTACTTTTTCTACACTATATAATAGTGCATCAATAACGGTATTTCCAGTAACTAATATTTGGTTGCCGGGGATATTTTCTTGCAGCAAATTGTTTTTAGCATGTTCTGTTGGGGCAAAGTGTATGTCTGCTACACAGGCAGTTATTACTCTGTTTATTTCCTCAGGATAAGGTGCGTGTTTATTGTGTGTTCTTAACCCTGCCTCAATGTGTGCTAATTTGCAGCCATGGTAGTAGGTGGCCAAACTGGCCGCCATTGCGGTTGTAGTGTCTCCGTGTACCAAAACTATATCAGGTGCAAAGTCTTCTAATACGGGCTTTAAGCCTGTAAGTATGTTTGCTGTGAGGTGGTATAAATTTTGGTTAGGCTGCATGAGGTTTAAGTCATAGTCGGGTTTTATATCAAAAAAATCTAAAACCTGGTCTAGCATATCTCTGTGCTGTGCCGTTACACAAATTTTTGTAGTAGCAACGTCTTTATGCTGCTGTAAAGCAAAGTATACCGGAGCCATTTTTATAGCCTCGGGGCGGGTGCCAAAGATGAGTAGTATTTTTTTCAAAAGGTGGGTATTTCTTGTTTCCTATGTGTAAATGTAATAAACAGGCTGCATACCTTTTGTATTTTAGTTATATGCAATATTTGTTTATAGTTTACAGGGCTTAGTATAAGTGGTGATACTTTTTTGGCAGATTTTAATAAGTATTTGTCTTTTAAGAATAAGAACAAATTAAATTCATTTTAGAAATTTGTTGTGCTGTGATGGTCATTCTTGATTATTGTATAACATCTGTATAAATTAGTTTGTTTTAGTGTTAGAGCTTGAATTTCTATTCGGCTTAATTACAAATCGAGGTTGGGAGGATAGTACTTATTAGGGTTGCGCCAATTATATATTGTGTGAGAAAAAATAGTTAGAGTTTAGTTGTTGGGAAAATAATGAAACTCGCAAGCGTATATCCGATAAGGAATGATTTCTAGCAAAGGTTTGTGGAAAGTGCCCATTCGGGCACTTTTTTACATTATTGTGCATCTAGCATGCTAAATACCATGCTATTTAAGAATGTTGTTATGGGTTCATTATTAGGATGTTTACCAAAGTCGGTAAGAGACGGTAGATAGTCTTTAAAATAGGTTTGGTGATGTGCGGTTTCCATAAGTGTGCTAGCCAAAGAATGTGGGAATTTATAGTTGGGATTGTATTCTAAAAGTACGGCTGCTATTCTTTTACATAGGTCTTTATATGGCTTAAATAAATGAGCCTTATTATCCTCAGAGACGTGTTTTGTAAGATAAGATTTGTCTCCCTCAGATATAACTATCTGGTGGAGCTTATTTTTATCAATATGATCTAGGCTAAACTTGTCATCTAGCTGGTAAGTAAGCATCTTAATGATGGTCTCAATTTTTTGCTTACTACTGGTCATATTATTAGTATGAAAAATCAACTGATATTCTAACCAAGTCCAGAACCAAGTAGTTATATAGGTTAATATTCTATGTTTATTTTCAAAATAGCGATAGATGCTAGCCTCTGTTGTGCCTATTTGTTGAGATAATTTCTTAAATGTAAACTCCTCGAACCCAAGTTCGTAAATCATTAATACACTATGCTTAACAATATTTCTGCCCAATTCGGAAGATTCCGGATCGCGCACAAATAAATTGGGGTTCATTTTTATATGTAATTGTAAATCCATTCTTACCACATGTTAGAATAAGTAAGCAAAAGTATATAAAACTATAAAATTACTATCATGAAAATAAAGCTAGCTAGTATTTATAATAGTAATACTATCATTTCGTATTGTTTATTACATTTGCCGAAAGTAAAACTAGATATCTGCATGTTTCACGAAAAAAAGATTGGCATTCTAGGTGGTGGTCAACTAGGTTCAATGCTTATTAGATATGCAATTGACTACGGCGTAAATATTCATGTAATGGATAGCGACCCTAATGCCCCGTGCGCCAGATATACATCGAACTTTAAGGTAGGAAGCTTGCAAAATTATCAGGATGTAATAGCTTTTGGTCTTGATTTAGATATTATAACCATAGAGATAGAGTCGGTAAATGCAGATGCTTTAGCTGTGCTAGAGCAAATGGGTAAGGAAGTATATCCGTCTTCGCACATAGTAAAAACGGTTCAAGACAAGTATTTGCAAAAGCAATTTTTAATGAACCAAAATCTACCGGTAGCAAAGGGTAAATATGTGAATACTAAAGAAGAATTGCTAGCAGGCAATAATACATTTCCATTCTGTCTAAAATCGGTAAGAGATGGGTATGATGGGAAAGGCGTAATGAAGATAAATACTGCTGCTGACTTAGAGAACGTATTTAACGGCCCGTATTTGGTAGAAGAATTAATATCTATACAGCACGAAATTTCTGTAATTGTATCAAGAAGCGTAGATGGTGTGGTTGAGTGTTATGACCCTGTACTAATGGTGATGGATAAAGATAGAATGTTGTTAGATTTTCAGCTTTGTCCGGCACATATTAGTAGAGAGCATGCCATAGAGGCTTGCCAAATGGCAGTGAAAATAGCTGAGGGTTTGAATTTAGTAGGTGTATTAGCAGTAGAAATGTTCATTAGCACTGATAATAAGTTGGTAGTTAATGAGATATCTCCACGCCCGCACAATAGTGGTCATCATACAATAGAAGCTTGTACAACATCGCAGTTTGAGCAGCATATTCGTGCTATTTTAGGATTACCTTTGGGTAATACGAAATTGACAACGGGTAGTATAATGATGAATATTATAGAACCTGCTGCCTATAAAAAAGGTGCAATAGAAGAAGCATTACGCACTATATTGTGCAATGGCGATGCGCACCTACATTGGTATGGTAAGAAGCAATCGCGTCCGGGACGAAAGATTGGTCACCTTACCATAACTCAGGAAAATATGGATCAGGCGTTGTCGAAAGCGGTAATGATAAAACATCTTTTAACATCAATAACATCTAATTAATGGTAGGAATAATAATGGGTAGCAGTTCTGATGCTCCGGTAATGAAGCCGGCTGCTATGGTGCTGGAGAGCTTGGGTATACCCTATGAGTTTATGGTAGTATCGGCACACCGTTCTCCAAAGAAAATGTATGATTATGCTACATCGGCAGAGGAAAGAGGCGTGCAAGTGATAATAGCTGGTGCCGGTGGTGCTGCTCACTTGCCTGGTATGGTAGCTGCTATAGCAAATGTGCCGGTAATAGGCGTTCCTGTAAAATCGAGTAATTCATTAGATGGTTGGGATTCTTTACTGTCTATAGCACAAATGCCCAATGATGTACCCGTAGCTACTGTGGCTGTAAACGGTGCACACAATGCGGGTGTATTAGCTGCACAAATGTTGTCTATTTCTAATCCAACATTGAAAGAAGCATTGAGACAGCGGAAAATAGCTAACGAGGCAAAAGTTGAAAGTCAAAACATAAGCTTGAAAGAAACACTTAAATAAACATAAAAATGGAAGCAGTACTCCAACAACAAAAAGTAGACGTAAAAACTCCTATTACTGTAGCTTATGGTGATGGTATAGGTCCGGAAATTATGAAGTCTACAATTGAAATCTTGTCGGCGGCAGGTGCGCAGCTAGATATAGATACAATAGAGATAGGTGAAAAAGTATATCTAAATGGTAATACTTCAGGTATAACGGCCGAAGCATGGGAGTCTATAAGAAGAAATAGAGTGTTTTTAAAAGCACCTATTACTACACCTCAAGGTGGTGGTTATAAAAGCATTAACGTAACTACAAGAAAGGTATTAGGCTTATTTGCTAATATACGTCCGTGTATTTCTTATAGTCCGTTTGTAGCTACTAAGCATCCTGAAATGGATCTTGTAATCATTCGTGAAAATGAGGAAGATTTATATGCAGGTATAGAGCATCAGCAAACTGATGAGGTAGTACAGTGCCTTAAATTGATATCAAGACCGGGTTGTGAAAAAATAATCAGATATGCTTTTGAATATGCAAGAGCATATGCTAGAAAAAGAGTGACTTGCTTCTCTAAAGACAACATTATGAAACTTACTGATGGTTTGTTTCACAAAGTGTTTGATGAGATAGCAAAAGAATATCCGGATATAGCTAACGACCACTATATAGTAGACATAGGTGCTGCTAGATTAGCAGATACTCCAGAGTCGTTTGATGTAATAGTAATGGAGAACCTATATGGCGATATACTTAGCGATGTAGCTGCACAAATTACAGGTTCTGTAGGTTTAGGTGGTAGTGCAAACATTGGTGATGGTTTTGCCATGTTTGAGGCTATTCATGGTTCTGCACCGGATATAGCAGGCAAAAACATAGCTAACCCTTCAGGTTTGTTATTGGCTGCTATACAAATGCTAGTGCATATAGGACAAAATAAAGTGGCTGAGAAAATACAAAATGCATGGTTGAAAACTATTGAGGATGGCCTGCATACAGCTGATATATACAAAGAAGGCACTTCTAAGCAAAAGTTAAGTACTACAGAGTTTACTAAAGCACTAATAGAAAGATTAGATGCTACGCCTGCAATACTTAAGCCAGCAGCATTTAGCGATAGTAAGCCTAATTTTAATATCAAAGTTACGCCTACTAAAAAAGCAGTAAAAGAGTTAGTAGGTGTAGATATATTCTTGCACCACTCAGAAAGAGATGCTGATAAATTGGCCGAAATGATGAAAGATTTGAACGTAAATGGTTTAGAGCTTTCTATGATAACAAATAGAGGTACTAAGGTATGGCCTAATGGTTTTCCTGAGACTTTCTGCACAGACCACTGGAGATGCAGATTTAAGAGTGAAGTACCGGTAAATAACCAGGCTATAATTGATTTACAGCAACAAATAGTACTTAGAAATCTGGATGTTATAAAAACAGAAAATTTATACAACCTTGACGGTAAGCCAGGCTTTACGGCTGCGCAAGGTGCATAATTTGGTATGTATTCATTAGATAGGTATAGAGGTGAAACTGTTGTAGTGGCTACTATGCACGCCAAAGAGCAAGTAGTAGGTCCTGTGTTGTTAGATGAATTAGGATTAAACACTGTAGTATGTCCTAGCCTTGATACCGATAGTTTAGGCACTTTTAGCGGAGAAGTAGAAAGACTACTTTCTCCGCTGGAAGCGGTCAGAAAAAAGTGCCATATGGCACTAGAAATAACAGGGTATAACTGCGCAATAGCTAATGAGGGTAGTTTTGGCCCGCATCCATCTTCTCCTTTTTTAACTGCCGATGAAGAAATAATACTGTTTGTAGATAGGCAGTATGATATAGAAGTAGTAGTGAAGGAAATATCTACTAATACGAACTTTTACGGTAGCCAGATAAACGATATTAAGGAAGTTGAATCTTTTATACAGAACGTAGGCTTTCCTGAGCATGCTGTAATAGTTAAGAACACTAAAGATAATTTTACAGAGGTTGTAAAAGGTATTGTTAATAAAGCTACTTTATTAGATACCGTAGATAAATTTTTTGCTAAGTATGGTTCTTTATACTTAGAAACAGATATGAGAGCGCATCTTAACCCTATGCGCCGTAGTGTAATAAAAAGTGCTACTCAAAAACTGGTGGCTGCAATAAAGTCTGTTTGTCCTGAATGTGCATGTCCGGGTTTTAGCGTTATAAAAGCCTTGCCGGGGCTGCCTTGCGATATTTGTGGATTACCCACACAGTCTACCATGTCTTACCTGTACGGGTGTAAAAAATGCGACCACAGGAAAGTAGTAGATTATCCGCATGGCAAGCAGACAGAGGATGCCATGTACTGCGATTATTGTAATCCTTAAATATGATAGATACAACCATAGGTAGAGATGTGCTATATGCAGCAACGCTTTTAAGGCAGAATGAGCTGGTAGCAATCCCTACGGAAACTGTATATGGACTAGCGGCCAATGCACTAGAAGTGCAGGCTGTAGAAAAGATATTTGCTGCAAAGAAAAGACCTAAGAATAATCCGTTGATTATTCATTTAAGTAATGCGCAGCACATTACTTATTATGCACAAGATATACCTGATGTTTGCTACGAGTTGCTCTCCATATTTTCTCCAGGTCCGTTAACTGTACTACTAAATAAAAAGAGCTGTATACCGGATATTGTAACCAATGGTCAGCAACGTGTTGCGGTGCGGATACCAAATCATGATTTGTGTTTACAACTACTTCGCGAATTAGACTTTCCATTGGCTGCACCCAGTGCCAATATGTACACTAGAATTAGTCCAACATCTGCTGCTCATGTATATGAACAGTTAGGTGGAGTTATATCATATATACTAGATGGTGGAGCAGCAAATCGCGGTATAGAGTCTACCATTGTTGGTTTTGAGAATGACGATGTAGTGTTGTATAGGCAAGGAAGTATTAGTGCAGAACAAATAGAGCAAGCCATAGGTAAAGCAGTGAAGCATTATAGTAAAAAAGCTAATGTAGCTACTGTCACATCGGGCATGAGTAAGTTGCATTACGCCCCTCAAACATCGGTTGTTGCTTTTACTAGTTATGAAGAGTTGGTAAAAAAAGCTATATTTAATATGAGCTGCGCGATTATAGTGCCTTATATGCAGCCGGAGTTTGCTGCAATGGAGCATGTATATGTACTGTCTGAAACAGGAAATTTGGATGAGGCCGCATCTAAGTTTTATGACACGCTGCATACGGTAGATAAAATGAATTTTTCGGTTATATGCCTTCAGTATTTTCCATCAGTGGGGATAGGCAATGCCGTTAATGATAAAATTTTTAGAGCCATACATTAAACTATATGAATTATTCTCTAGTACTTAGTAATATCACTAATCCTACCTTGTTGTTTTTCTTGCTAGGCGTGCTTGCCAGCATAGTAAAGAGCGATTTAGTAATACCTGCTAGCTCTTCAAAGTTTATTTCTTTGTATTTGTTGTTTTCTATAGGCTTTAAGGGTGGTCAGGAGTTGGCGCATAGTGGTATAAACATGGAAATAACTAAAACACTACTAATGGCTGTAGCGTTAGCTATTTTAGTGCCAGCGTATGTGTTTTACCTAACCAAGCCTATGCTGGGTATTTATAATGCAGGTGCAGTAGCAGCTACTTACGGTTCGGTTAGTGCAGTTACATTTGTTACTGCAATATCTTTTCTAGATATGATGAAAGTAAATTATGGTGGGCATATGGTGGCTGCTATGGCTCTTATGGAGGCTCCGGCCATTATAGTGGGTGTACTATTGATGAAAAGATTTGATAGCGAAAAGACATCGGAGCACAGCATAATGCATATACTTAGAGAATCTCTTACCAATGGTTCGGTATTTATGATATTGGGTAGCTTGGTAATAGGTATGATAGCAGATGCTAAACAGGCTGAAGGTATTAGGCCGTTTACTACAGATATATTTAAAGGTTTCCTAGCTTTATTTTTATTAGAAATGGGTATGATAGCTGCGCGCGAGTTCAAATCCTTTAGAGCTGCAGGTATAAAGGTGACTATTATAGCCGTGCTTGTACCAGTAATTAATTGTGTAATTACTGTGCTAGCTACCAAACTACTACACATTAGCCCGGGTAATAGCTTTCTATTGGTAATACTTGCTTCTAGCGCATCTTACATAGCTGTTCCTGCTGCTATGCGACAGGTGGCACCCAAAGCAGATGCCGGTTTATACATACCTATGGCGTTGGGTATTACATTTCCACTAAATATCAGTGTTGGTTTGCCTGTGTACTGGGCTCTAATCCAATACATTAATTAATTTTTAGAGCTTTAACTATATTTTAATAGTATTACTATCATTTCGGATAATTGTACTACTATATTTGTAACAAATGGAAATTATGGAGAGTAAAGGTATACGCACGCTTAAAAGATTTCTAGCTATTTTAAAATACGAAAAACACGAGATAGGCAGCATTTATTTTTATGCTATACTCAGTGGTTTAGTACAGCTTACAGTACCACTAGGTATTCAATCGATTATCAGTTTTGTATTAGCGGGTAGTTTTTCTACATCATTAGTGTTGCTAATGATATTAGTTATGTTTGGTGTGTTCTTTGGTGGACTGCTACAGATAAATCAGATGAAGATTACTGAGAAAATTCAGCAACAGATTTTCTTAAGATATTCTTTTTCTTATGCGCACACTATTCCTAACCTTGATTTAAAGAAAGTAGATGGCTACTATCTACCAGAGCTAGTTAACCGGTTTTTTGATACGGTTTCGTTACAAAAAGGTATTTCGAAGTTATTGCTAGATACACCAGCAGCTACTATACAAATAGTATTTGGGTTGTTATTATTATCATTTTATCATCCTGCATTTATAGTTTTTGGGGTTATACTTATTGGGTTGCTGTATGTAATACTTAGCTCTACCGGTAAAGATGCTATGGCTAGCAGTATAGAAGAAAGTGACTATAAATATAAAGTGGCTGGCTACTTAGAAGAGATGGCAAGGGTAGTTACTACTTTCAAATTTTCAAAGTCTTCTTCGTTACATATAAAGAAAACTGATAGCTATTTGTCGGGCTATTTGAATGCACGTACCAAGCACTTTAAAATATTACTGTTCCAGTATAAAACTTTGATAGGCTTTAAAGTGTTGATTACAGCTTTAATGCTAATAGTGGGTGCATTATTATTGATAGATCAACAATTGAATATAGGCCAGTTTGTATCTACTGAGATTGTAATAATAATGGTTATCAACTCGGTAGAGAAATTGATTGTGAACTTAGATAATATCTACGATGTATTTACGTCTCTAGAAAAGGTGGCGAAAATTATAGATAAGCCCAAAGAACCAACCGGTGAAATGGAGATGATAGATGATGGAAAGGGCTTATCGGTAGACGTACAACACCTGACTTTTGGCTATGATGATGAACAAGGTGTGCTGAAAGATATAAGTTTCAATGTGGCTAAAGGAGAGAAGGTATGTATTACAGGGCCAGGCTCTTCAGGTAAATCTACTTTATTAAGACTGTTAACCGGTGCCTATGCAGACTATGAGGGCGTAATACTTGTGAATGACAATTCTGTCTTAAACTATAAGTCAGAGTCTGTAAGAGATAGGATGGGTATAATGCTGAACTTACAGAGCATATTTTATGGCACTTTACTTGAGAATTTGACCATTGGGAATGAAAATATTCCAATGGATAAAATAGAGCAACTCTGCCAAATGGTAGGACTTAAAGCCTATATTAATAAGCATAAAGACGGATATGGTATGTTGCTTCACCCCGCAGGTGATCACTTGCCGGGTAAGGTAATAAAGAAAATATTGCTAGTGCGAGCGTTGGTACATCATCCGCAATTGTTGTTATTAGAAGAGCCATTTGAAGGACTAGACGATGAGGCAAGAGAAAGGTTAGAAAATTATCTGTTTTATGAATTGAAAAATACCACTGCCATTGTAATTACTAATGATATTACTCTGCATGGGAAATTTGACCGAATTATCACTATTCGTAATGGAAATATGGTTTAAAACAGTAAAGAGGCACTAACGTATGAACGATATAAAAAATCTACTAGAGAAAGAAAATAAATCCCTGGAACTTAAATCATTTTCTGCCATATATAGAGAGGGAGTGCAAAGTAGAATTAGGGTATGGGGTGCAGGGTTATTGGTATTCATAATAGTAACACTTTTTTTACCCTGGACGCAGAATATTAGAGCCAGAGGCTCGGTAACTACCAGACGCCAAGAACAAAGACCTCAGGAGGTAAACACTATTATAGGTGGTAGAATAGTAAAGTGGTATGTAAAGGAAGGTGACTATGTGAAAAAAGGTGACACATTAGTTCAGCTAGCAGAGATAAAAGATAACTACTTAGACCCTAAGCTACTAGAGCGCACAAAAGAGCAGCTAGATGCTAAAAGCAAGGCAGTAGAATCTTATGGAGAAAAGGCTTTAGCTTATTCGGCACAAATAGAAGCGATAGAGAGGGTAAGAGATTTAAAAATGTCTCAGCTTAAAAATAAGCAGCAGCAGTTGAAACTGAAAGTGTATAGCGATAGTATGGAAATGGTGTCGGCGAATAATGATTTTAGAATAGCTGAGGCGCAGTATAAAAGGCAACTTGTGATGAGAGACAGTGGCTTGGTATCTTTGGTGCAGTTAGAGCAGCGCAGTCAGTATTATCAATCTGCCTTGGCTAAAAAGATAGTAAGTGAAACAAAGTTTACAAATACCAAAACAGATTTAATAAACAATGGTATAGAAATAACCCAAGCATCGCAAGAATATGCAGAAAAGCTACAAAAAGCAATGGGTGAAAGAGCTTCTACCCAAAGCGAAATAGCCAGCGGACAAGCAGAAATTTCTAAATTGTCTAACCAGTATGCTAACTATACAGTACGTTCGGGTCAATATTATTTATTAGCACCACAGAGTGGACAGATAACACAGGCCAATAAATCGGGTATAAACGAGATAATAAAAGAAGGCGAAAAGCTTGCAGAGATTATACCTGATCAGATAGACTATGCTGTAGAGCTTTATGTTAATCCGATGGATATGCCACTTATATCATTAGATCAGGAAGTAAGATTCTTGTTTGATGGTTTTCCAGCAATAGTATTCAGTGGCTGGCCTATGGCATCTTACGGTACCTTTAGAGGTAAAGTAGTGGCTGTGGAAAACTCTGTAAGTGAAAATGGTAAGTTTAGAATACTGGTAGCCGAGGATCCTGGCTTTAAGCCTTGGCCTAAAATGCTAAAAATGGGTACCGGTGCATCGGGTATAGCACTGTTGAAAGACGTGCCTATATGGTATGAGTTATGGAGGAATATAAGTGGTTTCCCTCCGGATTATTATAAAGCAAAAGAAAAAGGAAAAAAAGATGATAAGAAAAAGTAGTTTACTCTTAGCCATATGCACATTATGGGCTACACTTGCAGGTGCTGCCGATAGTGCGAAGGTGTTGAGTAAAGATGCCTTCTTATCTATAGTTAGACAGCACCATCCATTGGTAAAGACGGCGGGTATTGGTGTTAAAAAAGCAGGTGCTGATGTGAGTGCTGCAAGAGGTGCTTTTGACCCAACGCTACAAGCTTCTGTTGATAGGAAACAACTCAATGGTAAATTGTATTATAGCTACTTCAACTCTCAAGTAGTGATACCTACTTGGTATGGTGTAGATTTTAAGGCTGGTGTAGATGAGATAATAGGTAGTTATGTGAGCTCAGAATCTTCATTAGGTCAAATGAGTTATGCGGGAGTAAAAGTGACGCCAACAAGCTTGATATTTGATAAGAGAAGAGCAGTACTGCGCCAAGCCCAACAGATGAAAGAGATGAGTGAGGCAGAACGGGATCTTGAGATAAATGACCTATTGTACGATGCGCTAGCAGCCTATTGGAATTGGGTAAAGGAGTATCAGGTTTATAGTATTATATCTAATACCGTAAAGGTAAATGAGGAGCGGATGCGATTTGTTCGCATAGATTTTCAGCAGGGTGGACGGCCCGCCATTGATACCACAGAGGCTATGGGGCAGTTGCAAAGCTTTTATCAGCAGCAAACAGCCGCTAGATTAGCATTTATAAATGCAGGGTTAGAGCTTTCTAATTATTTATGGACTGAGAACGAAATACCTTTTGGATGGGATGAGGCTATAGTGCCTGATAGTGTCGATTTAGCTGCCAGCTTACCTATACCAAATATGGAAGATTTGGTTACAACTGCGAGAGCCGCTCATCCTAAACTTAGAATGATAGCTAGCAAAACCAATGCTCTTGAAATAGAAAAGAAGTTGAAAGCACAATATTTGTTGCCGAAGTTTAGTGTAAGTGCTAACTACCTGAACAAAGGATGGTATAAGGTGCCGTCAGATATTAATGCAACGCTGCTAGAGAATAACTATAAGCTAGGTGTAGATTTTTCAATGCCCTTGCTGCTTAGAGAGGCAAGGGGTGCCTACAATGCAGCCAAGTTTAAACTGCAAGAAATAGGCTATCAGCAAGACCAAACTACCTTGCAGATAGAGAATAAGGTAAAAAGCTATTTTAATGAGTTTTTAGCCCTCCAACAACAGTTGAGGCAGTATGAGCAGGTGTACGCAAGCTATAAAACCTTATTTAATGGAGAAAAAACAAGGTTTGAGGTAGGTGAGAGTAGCTTGTTTTTACTCAACTCCAGAGAAAGTAAACTGCTAGAAGCTAGCCAAAAGCTAGCTGAACTGCGCACCAAATGCTATAAAAGTTATGCTGCTTTGGTATGGGCAACGGGTGATCTTAAATAGTTGATAAGTAGCGCATAATTTATGTAAAAATAAAGTATGCGTTTATTTTTTTGGAAATGATAAACAGTGTTCATTAAATTTGCATCGTAAATATATTGTAATGGGCATCTCGGAAAGAAAGGAAAGGGAACGGCAAGAAATGAGGCAACGTATAATAGATGCAGCTACAACTATGTTTATTGAAGAGGGCTACGAGCGAACATCTATAAGGAATATAGCTGAACGTATAGAGTATAGCCCGGCAACTATATACTTATACTACAAGGATAAAGATGAGTTGTTGTATGAGATTCAGAAGAGTGCTTTTGAAAAATTAGGTAAGGCATTTTTTGATAACTGTAAGTCTGAACATGCTTTTGAAAGATTGGTGCAGATACATGAAACTTATTTTAAGTTTAGTGAAGAGAACCCAGGTTTGTATGATTTGATGTTTATTATGCAGGCTCCTATGAATAATATTGAGGAGCATGAGCTGTGGGAAAATGGACATGATGCATATGAGTTTTTAGTAAAAACAGTAAGGGACTGTGTGGAACAAAAGCTTATTAAATTTGATAATGCAGATTTTGGTGCACTTTCTATATGGGCTATGGCACATGGGCTAATATCGCTAAACTTAACTTGCAGAATGAAGGTGACGAATATGAGTGATGAAGAAACCAAGCAAGTGATAAAGTATGCAATGATGAATTACATAAATACCATAAAAACGTTTTAATACTTTATAATCAATATAAGTAGCCTCGAAAGAGGTTTTTTTTAGAAACTAATAATAAACACTGTTCAAAATGTCAACAATGGTTAAAAAGGGAATGTTGTTAATAGTGTTGCAATGCTTTATGTGGTATGCTAAAGCGCAAACATCAACAACGGTTCTTGACAACTACGTTCAGGAAGCATTTAAAACAAATGAAGGCTTGCAGCAGCAAAGGCTGCAACTAGATCAGGCGCTGAATGCGCTGAAAGAAGCGAAATCGCTGTACTATCCTAACATTAGCCTGATGGCTAATTATACCAGAGCAGGGGGAGGGCGTACTATAGACTTCCCAATAGGCGATATTATGAATCCGGTATATAGTACGCTGAATCAGTTGACTCAGTCTAATAATTTTCCAACTATTCAGAATGCGTCTATATTATTGAATCCGGATAATTTTTATGATGCGAAGTTTAGAACGTCTTTACCTCTTATAAACGCCGAGATATACTATAACGAAAGAATAAAAAAAGTACAGATAGGTGAGAAAGACGCTGCATTGGCAGTGTACAAGAGAGAGTTAGTAAAGTCGGTAAAAGAGGCATACTACCAGTATTACATGGCAGATAAAGCAGTAGGTATTTATGAAAATGCACTGAGCCTTGTAAAAGAAAATGTAAGAGTAAATACTAGTTTGGTAAAGAACGGAGTAAAGAATAATACTGTATTAGTTAGGGCACAGTCGGAGCAGCAAAAGATAGAGGCTGCATATGAGCAGGCTAAAAACAATAGAAAGAATGCTCAGTTGTACTTCAATTTTCTACTGAATAGAAATGCTGACGCTGATATAATAATAGACTCAGCATATATAGAAAGTGATGCTGCCCTGAATATGCGCTTAGATGCAGTAGCCAATGGTAGGGAAGAGTTAACGCAACTAAGAAGTGCTATACAAGCCTATGAGCTGAATACACAAATGAAAAAATCTTATTTAGTTCCTAAGTTAAACACCTTTTTAGATTTAGGTTCTCAAGCATTTGCCAATAATGTTACTAGTAAGTCTCAGTATTTTTTATGGGGTGTTAATTTTCAATGGGATTTATTTGCTGCTGGTCAAAATAAGTATAAAATAAAACAGGCTGAAGCTAGCAAATCTATAGTGAGTGCCCAGTATTCGCAAGCTGAGCGCGCTTATAAAATGCAAAGCGAGCAGGCGTATAATAACTACTTAACAGCAGTTAGTAATTACAGAAGTGCAGTCGCCCAACTGTCTTTGTCTGATAAGTATTATAACGATCAGATGAAGCTATATAAAGAAGGACAACTGCTGTACATAGAGTTGCTAGATGCTTTTAATCAACTAACAAATAATAAACTGCAATTGAGCATATCTAGAGCAGCTGTATGGACTGCTATAGCTGACTTAGAAAGAAAACAAGCCACATATAACATTCAATAATTAACTACTAAAAAATTATAGTGATGAAACTTAAAAACACACTAATATATACATTGCCACTAGCTGTGCTACTTTCCTCATGTGGTGCAGATAAAGAAGAAAAAAAGACAGTAACAGACGATGTTATACCTGTAAAAGTAATGCAGCTTGCTGCCGATGATGCGGAAGTTTCTACACAGTTGGCAGGACAGTTTACTACCGATGATGAGGTGATGCTGGCCTTTAAAACAGGTGGCGTAATTAATAAGCTATATGTTAAGGAAGGGGATGAAATACATAAAGGACAGCTACTGGCCACACTAGACTTGACAGAGATAAATGCACAGGTGGCACAGGCTAAACTAGGGTATGACAAGGCGGAGAGAGATTATAAAAGAGTACAAAATTTATATACTGATAGTGTAGCCACACTAGAGCAGTTGCAAAACGTAAAAACTGCACTTGATGTTGCTAAACAATATTTAACAGCAGCTCAGTTTAATCTTAATTATTCAGAAATAAGAGCAACAGCTAATGGATATGTGTTGCGCAAGCTAGCAAGCGAGGGGCAGCTAGTAGGAGGAGGAATGCCAGTGTTTCAAACTAATGGTGCTAAGGCTAATAACTGGGTGCTAAAAGCAGGGGTTAGCGATAGACAGTGGGCATCTATAAAAATTAATGATACCGCTTTAGTATATACTGAAACAGCTCCGCAGCAGGCTATAAGAGCTATGGTGACAAGGAAATCGGAAGGTGCAGACCCAATGACTGGTTCATTTACTGTAGAGCTAAAATTGATGAACACTAACGGAGTAGCTATAGCGTCTGGTATGTATGGTAAGGCAACTGTAAGCCATAGACAAGGTGCAGTATTAGGTAATAGCAGAACTATACCTTATGATGCATTGCTAGATGGTAATGGAAGCACTGGCTATGTGTTTATAACCAATGACGACCATACTGCACATAAAGTACAAGTGGAAGTAGGAGAGGTGCTAAAAGATAAAGTAGTAATTACCAATGGTCTGCAAGATGTGAAATCTGTAATAGTTACGGGTAGTGCTTACTTAAATGAAAATAGCAAGATAAAAGTTATTCAATAACCACATAAAAGATACATCAAATGAAAATTTCGAATTATGCGGTTAAAAATTACCAGTTTACGCTTGTCATTTTTATAATGATTATAGCGTTGGGATTAACTACTATTTTAAATATGCCAAGGTCTGAAGACCCGGAAATGCATGCGCCGTTTTTCCCTGTAGTAATAGTATATCCGGGAACTAGCCCTAAGGATATGGAAGAACTAGTGGTGAAGCCATTAGAGAAAGAATTCTCGGGACTAGAAAATATAAAGCGTTTAAGATCTACTATAGGAGATGGTGTTGCTGTTATTAGAGTAGAGTATACCTATAATAGCGATGTGGAATCTAAGTATCAGGAGGTGGTACGGGTAGTAAACAGTAAGCGCAGCGAATTGCCGGCTGACATTTATAAAATTGATGTACAGAAAATGCAGCCGTCTGATGTGAACATCATGCAGATAGCACTAGTGTCGGAAAACGCTCCAAAAGAAAAAATGAATTACTATGCAGAAAAGCTACAAGATGAGCTGGAAAAACTGCGTTCGTTAAAGAAGGTAGAAATTCATGGGCTGCCACAACGACAAGTAAGAGTGGAGTTAGAGCTAGAGAAAATGGCACAAATGCATATACCGGTAAATGCTGTAATGGGGAATATGCAGAGTGAGATGGCTAATATACCGGGAGGTAGTGTAGAGGCAGGAAATAGAGCATTTAACGTAAAAACAAGTGGTAACTACCATAATGCAGAGGAAATAAAAAATACAATAGTCTATTCTGCTAATGGTAAAAATATATTGTTGAAAGATGTAGCAAAGGTGTATTATGGCTATGAGGATGAAAAGTATTTAACCAGGCTTAACGGGCATAGGTGTGTATTTGTAACCGCCGCACAAAAAGAGGGTGAGAACATCTCTAAAACTAAACAAGACTACGCACCTATATTGGCACAGTTTAAGAAAACACTACCGGCCAACATAGATATGGTGCAGCATTTTGACCAAGCTGATAATGTAAATAAGCGTCTTAGTGGCTTGGGTAAAGATTTTATCATAGCTATTTTATTAGTGGCTATTACACTATTGCCTCTAGGTTCAAGGCCAGCCATAATAGTAATGATTTCTATACCATTATCGCTTTCTATAGGTATTGTACTCCTTAATGTGTTTGGTTATAATTTGAATCAGTTGAGCATTGTAGGCTTGGTAGTTGCATTGGGTTTGCTGGTAGATGACAGTATAGTGGTGGTAGAAAATATAGAACGTTGGATGCTGGAAGGACATAGTAGGATGGATGCTACGCTAAAGGCAACAAAACAGATAGGCCTGGCCGTAGTAGGATGCACAGCAACTTTAATTATTGCCTTTATGCCGCTAGTGTTTATGCCTGAGGGTGCAGGAGATTTTATAAGAGGACTACCATTGGCAGTTATATTTTGTGTGGTAGCTTCTATGCTGGTGTCTTTAACTATTATTCCGTTTTTATCTAGCAGGTTGTTAAAAGAACATGCCGGAAATCCGGAGGGTAATATATTTATGCGTGGCTTGAAAAAGCTGATTCACGGTAGCTATTCTGTATTGCTTGATAAAGCATTAAACAGACCGGGTATTACTATTACTGTAGCCATAGCCATATTTGCAGGGTCTATTTATTTATTTCAGGTTATAGGTTTTAGCTTATTCCCGGCATCAGAGAAGCCTCAGTTTCTTGTTAATATTACTATGCCTCCGCAGTCTAGCTTACAGAGCACAAATGATGTAACTAAACAAATAGAAGCTGAGCTTAAGAAAGTGCCAGAAATTGAGTATTTCTCATCTAACGTTGGTAAGGGTAATCCGCGTATTTATTATAATGAGATTCCAGAGAACGAGCGTAATGATTTTGCTCAGATTTTTGTTCAGTTAGATAACCATACTTCTCCTGATAATAAACTAGCTATTATAGAAAAGTTAAGAACAAAGTGGACTCCTTACCCGGGTGCAAAAGTTGAGGTGAAAAACTTTGAGCAAGGTCCGCCTATAGCGGCACCTGTAGAGGTGAGGTTGTTTGGAGATAATTTAGATTCTTTGAGGGCACTGGCATTTAAGGTGGAAGAAATGCTGAAGAAAACGGAAGGTACTATATACATTACCAATCCTGTAAGCAATCTGAAGTCTGACATGCAGGTGGATGTAAATACATCGAAAGCGCAAATGTTAGGTGTGCCAACAGTAAATGTTGACCGTACGGTAAGGTTAGCGATAGCAGGACTAGACTTAGGCAGATATACTGATGATAACGAAAACGATTATCACGTATTAGTAACACGTAATAAGCCAGAAAAACCAACATTAGACGTATTTAATAACCTGTATGTAAACAATAATGCAGGCGTGGCCATACCATTCAGTCAAATAGCTACTGTAGGTTTGCAGGCATCTCCTGTTAATATTAATCACCAAGAGAAAAATAGAGTAGTGTCTGTAAAGGCCTATGTTAAAAAGGGTTTCCTTGTAGATAGAGTAATTAACGATGTAATAGGCAAGATGGATAATATGAAACTGCCTACAGGTTATACATATGAGATGGGTGGCGAGGTAGAATCTAAAAAAGATTCATTTGGTGGATTTGGTAGTGTAATATTGGTTACTGTATTCATGTTTATTGCCATTCTTATACTTGAATTCAGAACTTTTAAAAGCACCCTTATAGTATTATCGGTAATACCCCTAGGTGTGGTTGGTGCTGCAGTAGCATTATGGCTTACAGGTAATTCTCTTTCGTTTGTAGCTATTATTGGTCTTATAGCCTTGGCCGGTATAGAAGTGAAGAACACGATATTATTGGTAGATTTTACTAATCAGTTAAGAGCCCAAGGTCATAGTTTGGATGAGGCCATACGTGAGGCTGGTGAAGTAAGATTTTTACCTATTGTGCTTACCTCTCTTACTGCTATAGGCGGTTTAATACCTATAGCTATATCTACCAATCCACTGATAGCGCCGCTGGCTATAGTGCTAATAGGTGGACTTATAAGTAGTACATTACTTTCAAGGATAGTCACTCCCATAATATATAAACTCATACCACCAAAAATACATACTGAGGAAAGTCATTAATAAGGTATGTACTGTAAAACAAGCAAGAGGCCGGAGCATAGTAACTCCGGCCTCTACTTTTTATGTTGCTTTTTGTGTTAGTCTATTACTTGCCTACGTTGCCATTTTTGTCCATTAAGGTCTTGCATAAGTAGTATATAATTGCCCTTAGCCCAATTGCTAACATCTACTACGCTTAAAAAATCTACGTCTCCCTTCCATACCGTTTGTCCTAGCATGTTTATGGCTACTATACTAATAGTGCCTTTATCACCGCTAAGTATGGTTAACTCATTTCTTGCGGGGTTGGGAAATACTTTTATGTCGCCATAGGTGCCGGGGTTGTTATACAGGTTAAAGCGTTCTTTGTTAACACTGAAAAATACATTTTTGTGTCCTTTTACTTTAAAGCGGGCATTTAGCGTTGATACGTTAGGGTTGGGCAATGTAAGAATTGCTGAGCCAGTATTGGGGAAAGTACCCATATTGTAAGCCCAAGTAGCACCATCGTCCGTACTGATGTATATGTCTACCGAATCTGTATTAATAGGACTTTGTGTGCTATTGGCAACATCCCAGGTTACTTTCTGCTGACCACCACCCACATAGGTAATGCCGGTTGTTGCTTGGCTGGTTACTCTAAATGGTCCACCTGCTTGGCTGTACACTGTTACACTATCATTATTAAAAGTGAAGCTACCTAGGGTGTCTTGTGTACTTCTTACAGTAAGCTTAAACTTCATTTTTCTACTTACAGTAGGTAGTTTTTCTCCTTGTGCAAAATCGTTGCCGGCGTTGCTGTTTGTCTGGCTTAGTATCATGCTTAGTTTAGGAAAGGTGCGCACCGGTGATGCAGTAGGCGCATATGACCTGAACAATGGACCGAAGGAGTCGGTATTTCTAAGTTGTTTGCCAAAATCCCCTAAGTCCCATTCTTCCCAGCAGTAGGTAGTATTGCCGTTGGTATTAGAGTCTGTAACCTTGGGTGCTATAAGCTCAAAAGGGGTAGCCGTAGGTATATAGTATGTAGCGGTATAACTTTCTACTGCAGGTGCTTTCATGTTTGTTGGTATAAAAGTGCCGCACGATTTTCCCCAGGTTGTATTTAAGTAAGATTCAATCTGCAATAGGCTAGATGCGCAAAAGTAAGCGTCGCTATTGGTTTGCAAATTATCTGATTGGCATATGCCGGCATACGCCATTATAGTGGAGCCGCTACCAGGTTCGTAAGCAAAGTCTTTAAATGCATTACCACCGCAGCTGCCGTTTATATTGTTATTAAAGGTGTGTTGCGACCCGAACTCATGGCCTATTTCATGTGCCACATAGTCTATATCAAAGCCATCGTTGAAGGGCGATGAGCTACCGGTAACGCTTTGTGCTTTTATGGTAGCTTGGCATACGCATCCTACTTGTGATAGACCTCCGGCGCCTGTTGTGAAAACATGTCCTATATCGTAGTTGTCATTGCCTATTAGTGAATCGCAGTATTTCTGATTCATAAATAGCATTGTGCCGGGGTCGGAGTTGTAAACACTTATAGGGTCAGTATCTTCTCTGTTGAATATCAGGGTATCGTTATTTTCAACAAACTGCATACTTATAGCCAATTCCTTTTCGTAAACCTCATTTACCCTATTGATGGTTATCATCATTTTGGATAATACGAATGATTTAGATGGATTTATAATGCCGGTTACAGTTTGTGCATATTGGTGATTGCAAGCTAGGGCTAGTCTATATTTTCTTAATACGCCACTATTGCTTACTTGGGTAGTAGCTGTAGTTTTGTTGGCATATATAGGTTCTCCCGTAGTGCTACAAATGCTATTTTGCTCGGGCAGTTTGTTTTCGTCTTCCTTTTTATGTACTATGTATAGTTGGTCTTTAGAGGTATGTGGGTCTATAAATAAAGTAGTTTGTTCAGATTTAATCATAGCTGTAAGTCCTACATCTGTCAACTCCATTCTAACACTTACAG
>CAYWUY010000016.1:0-24470 GCA_964461535.1 uncultured Flavipsychrobacter sp. | reverse complement strand
CTTTTGGTCCACAACTGTTGGGCAGGTGCAGAAATGCCTGATGATAGTAAGAAACTTAAAACGATTATTTTCAATGGTTTCATATACTTATAGTATAGTCTGGTACAGTGAAGCATTAATTTCTTTTATCAATACCCCAGTATAATTTTTGTCTTATAGTGTTAAGGAAGTTATGCTCATCCGGTCGCACTAACGAAATAGTAAAATTCTCTTTTTTAACAGCCAGTTGCACGTTGCTTCTTATAGTTTCGGTTCGGGCATCCAGCGTACATAAAAACTGTTCAGACCTTCCCTCTATAGTGAATGTAATGATGTTGTCATCAGGAACTACAATAGGACGTGTATTCAGGTTGTGCGGCGCCACTGGGGTAATAATAAAGCTAGATGTTTGTGGAAATACTACCGGACCGCCACAGCTTAGAGAATAACCCGTAGAACCAGTAGGTGTGGCTACTATAAGTCCATCGGCCCAATAGGTATTTAAGAACTCACCATTCAGGTAAGTATGCACCTTTATCATAGATGAGGTGTCTTGCCTGTGTATGGTAAACTCATTTAAAGCAAACGGCGAGCCGTCAAAAAGTGGTATACTCGAGTCTAAATGTATTAATGCACGCTTTTCTATGCTGTAAGAACCTCTTACCAGCGATATGATGGCCGCCTCTACCTCTTCTTCATGTATAGCTGCTAAAAAACCCAATCTGCCAAGGTTAATACCTATTAAGGGAATACCTGAATTTCCCACAAAGCATATAGCATCTAGCATGGTTCCGTCTCCGCCAAGGCTGAATAGCATATCGGTATGCTTGGGTAGGTCTAGCTTACTAGTGAAAAACTTTGGTGTATTAACAGGTGTATAATAGGGCTGTAATCTGTCATAAAAATCTTTGAAAAATAGTAACTGAAGTTTGTATTTTTCTAAAAGCTGTAATATGTGCTGCAATACAGGCACATCCTCAGGATCAAAGGTTCTGTTATAAATAGCTACTAACATATATACATTTGTTGCAATTGTGCAACTAGTTATTTGTTGTAAATATAATCTATTTAGATAAGAGGGGGTAATTACTGTGTCACTTTGCGGTCATTACGTAACTTTACTTATATGACCCGACATGTGATTTTATCATTTTTAACTGCTACAATTGTTGTAGGCGGTATGTGGTCTTGCAAAAGCAAACCACAGTTGCCACTGGTAAATAAAGACGGTAATTTCCCGCAAGAAGTAGCACAAATACTGGTAAGTAAGTGTGCTGTTTCAGGGTGTCATAATCAAGCTAGTTATCTCAATGCCAATGGTCTGTTGCTAGATTCGTGGGAACATTTGTTTCAGGGCGGCACCAGTGGCGCAGAGGTAGTGCCTTACAGTCCTGAATATAGCACTTTGCTGTATTTTGTAAACACTGACTCTTCATTGGGTACTGTAGCCACACCCACTATGCCTATAAGCACCACCAAAATGCCACAGGCGCCCCTTACTAAGGCAGAATATATGACCCTAAGAAACTGGATTGCTGCCGGAGCCCCTGATAAGTATGGAAATATAGCATTTGCAAGTAATGCTGCTAACCGACAAAAAATATACCTAACCCAGCAGGGCTGCGATCTGGTAGCGGTAATTGATGGAGCTACCGGCTTGGTAATGCGCTACATAAAAGTTGGAATAAGCCCTGCAATAGAGAGCCCACATTGCATAAGAGCTGCCTCTAATGGGTTGTTTGCTTACATCAGTTTTTTAAATGGCATTGCTTTACAAAAAATAGATATGACTGAGGATAAGGTGGTAGGCCAGGCAGATGTTGGCACCGGCTCTTGGAATATAGTGTATGTAGCACCTGCCGATACGGCAATAGTATCTACTAACTGGGTAAGTGACGGCTATATGGCATTTGTAGGAGCTGAAAACATGAAGCTTAGAAATATGTTTGGGGGTGGTAGCACATTAGTATACCCACATGGTATTACCTCTTCTAAAAATTTCGACACTTTTTATGTAACTGCACAGTATGGCAATGTAGTGTATAAGTTTACGAAGAATGCCTCTTTGTATAAGCAGGTTAGGCTAGATAATGGTCCGGCAATAACTGGTGCAACAGCTACATCTCCTGACCCCCACGAAATATTGATGCTGCCAGACCATAAGCGGTATTATGTGACCTGCGAAAATACCAATCAGGTAAAACTAGTAGATGCCGTTACCGATAGCGTGTTGAAAACCATAGACGTAGGTACGTTTCCTCAAGAAATGGCTATTTCTACAACCTATCCATACCTCTTTGTTAGCTGTATGGAAGATGCCAATGTGGCTGGTGCAAGAGGTAGTGTATATGTAATCAATTATAATACACAAGAGGTTGTAGCTGTGCTGAAAAAAGGTATGTTTCAACCGCATGCCGTGGGTGTAGACGACCAAAATGGTAAGATATATATAGTTAGTACTAATGCAAGTGTAGAAGGGCCGGCACCACACCATGCTACGAGTTGTGGAGGCAGGGCTGGGTGGTATTCGGTGTATAACTTATCTACCCTTGCACCTGTGAATAATAACAAATATCAGGTAGCTGTTATGCCTTATTCCATTGCCATACGCTACAGATGATTTACGAACAAGTAATTAACATTTATATTTATTTTAATTTGTTTTTGGTCGTATTAATTCTACAAAAATGGCCTAAAAGTGCCAGTTATGTATGTGGATAATTTTAATATGGAGCTACATATATGAATTTTGAAGAAAAACTTAACATTTTATTCTGCAATTTCTCTAACTTTAGTTATGTTTACGTCCCTTTGGGAAAATACATTTAATAAGTAAACCATATTGGTAATAAAAATATCGTGTATGAAGCGAAATTTACGGGTACTACTTTTACTCTGTCTAGTTACATTACCTACTCTATTACAAGCCGCTATAACAGTGTCTTTCACTGCTAGTGGTAACAGAGCCGGATGTAATGCCCTGTTTGCAAGTTTTACTCCTACAGTTACCGGTTGTTCTGGAACTCCATCTTATACTTGGTACTATACAAATACCACTACAGGCTTAACTGATACCAGCTTATTCAATAGCCGATTATTCTCTACAATAGGTACTTACGACGTAGCTGTAAGGGCTGTATGTGGCTTAGATACTGCATATTTCAGTGAGCCAGCCTATATAAATGTTACCGGTAATCCGGGTATAAGTTTTACCAGTACAACACCTGCTTTAGATACTATTTTATCTTGCCCTGGTAAGACTATTAGTTTTGTAAACACTTCTACAGATACTGCAAACTGTGATCATACATGGACATGGATTGTAAGTGGCCCTGATGGTGTATATACTGCATCAACATCGACTATAACCAGAACATTTACACAATCTGGTAACTATTCTGTTAACTTGATTTATATAGCTGCCAGCTGTGGTTGTGTAGGTTCTTATGCTTACACTAATTATGTAAAAATTGATGTTCCACCTACCGCTTGCTTCACTACTACAGGTCCTACTACGGCTTGTAGTGCGCCTTTAACGGTAACGTACAACAACTGTTCTTCTAACGATGTTTCTACAGTATGGAGTTTTAACGGTAACCGTATAGCTGATCCTAGTGATGTGGTAACACATACTTATACTGCACCGGGCACATTTAACGATTCAATTTTTGTGTACTCTGCTGCAGGATGTGGCGATACTGCTGTAAGAAACAATAATGCTATCATAGGCAACTTTGATGCATACATGGCACATATTTTGCCTAATGATACTATTTGCCAAGGTGAGACTGTTACTTTCTCAGATAGTTCTACTGTAGGTGTTGGTACAGGTATTATAAGCTCAGGATTTACAATTATAGATGCCGGTGGTGTTTCTATTGAAGCTCCTGATACCTTATACCCGTATGCCCCACCAACTTCAGGTTTATATACCATCATAGATCATCCTACTAACTCTCTTGGATGTACTGATAGTTTTACCCGTACATTGTATGTAAGACCAAGACCAAGTATTGCTTCTATTACTCCATCTGAAACATATAGCTGTGCACCGCCATTAGCTGTAAACTTTTCAAGTTTAATAACCTATGCAGCAGGTGCTGGCCCGGTTTCTTATGTTTGGAAATATACCTCTGCTACCGAAGTAGGAACAGCTCCTGTAACTACGTTTGGTAACCCAACTGGTTCGTTTAACTATACATCTACCGGAAGTTACTATCCTAGACTGATAGTTACAGATGCTTTTGGTTGTGTAGATAGTTTAACATCACCTACACAAATTCGTATAGGTAATCCTACTGTTATTACCGATCTAGAATCTAGTAGTGCTTGTACAGGTTCTATAATTGGATATACTGTTAGTACTAGAACTGATGGTATAACAATATCTGATATCGTTGTTGACTCGACAGTAATCACTGACGGAACAACTACCATTGGTACAATTATCGGAAATATAATAGACAGTTCGGTATCATTTGGTAGTGCGGATACATTTTTTGTTAACACCTATTGGCATATGGCACCGGGTTTAGGTGGTTGCTCTGGTGTGGCTAGAGATTCAGTTATTATTGGTTCTCCTGCCTTTACCCCAAGTGTATTTGTTACAGGTAGTGTGGCTGGTGGTGCGTTTTTACCAATAGCTGGCGACTCATTAGTTTGTCCAAACACTACAGTTCGTTTTTACACAGATTGTCCTGATTGTATTGTGTCTTGGACTCTTCGCACGCCGGATGTAGCAACTGCAACTGATGATACAACTTCTGCATTGTTTACTGTATATACGTCTACAGGATATGATCAAACAATAGTTATAGATCAGGCTGGTTGTATAGATACTGTGATTAAAAAAATATATGTAGATGGGCCAGATATATCTTTAGGCTACCATTCTATAGAAGTGCCTAACTGTTCGGTAGTTGACTCCTTCGTATTTAATGCAATTGGCTATGCAGAAGTAGGAACATACAGATGGTTTTTTAGTGCTACAGATTCTGTAACTGGAAATCCAGTAAGCCATAAATATACAGCTCCGTATGCTTCAACTACTCCTGATGTGGTATTGTCTGTAATTGGTTCAGGTCCTTTACATTGCCGTATTAATGATACCTTCCAGGTACAAATAGGTAGTGGTGCTCTATCGTGGACTGCATCGGACTCTGTATGTCGTGGATATGGTGTAGCTACATTCTCAGGTCCATTAGACTTATTAGGTAACCCATTATCTAGCTATCGCTTTACTTATGGTGATGGTACTCCTCCATTTACTACTACTAGTGCTACTGTTACACACACCTATACTGCGGTAGGTACTTATACAGCATCTTTATTAATTAATAATGCCTATGGTTGTCCCACTCTCTTGCCTAATGAAAGTGTTTTTGTAAGTGGTCCCACATCTATAGTATCTGCTTCACCTACAGTAGTTTGTCCTGGATCCCCAATTTTCTTTAATAATAGTTCTACTAACAACTTAACCATAACTGGTCGTTGGTATAACTTCAATAGTACAGGTGTTACAGGTGGTCCTGCAAATGCTGATGTTAGAGTGTACTTGGCAGGCGGTGATACTACTGTTACGTATAATGCACCTGGAACATATACCATAATAATGAGTGATACTGATAGAAGAGGATGTGGCGGTAGTGTAAGTGTAAATGTAAATGTCGCAAAACCAATTGCAGCGTTCACTTCATCTGATATTGGTTTACAAATATGCCCTAATATTCCTATTAACTTTACTAGTACTACTACTGGTGTAAGTTACATGTGGAACTTTGGTGACGGTTCGGGATGGATATCTTCTCCTACTGCAACAACTAGTCACATATACTCAGTAGGTGGTACGTTTACTGTTAAGTTAGCTGTAACATCTGATGGCAGTAACCCGGCGATTCCTGCTGGTTGTCATGATACCATGACAAGAACGAGCTATATAGTAGTAGCGCCAATAGCAATTTCTTCAACAGTTTTAGGTGAAACCTCTACAAACTGTCCTCCTATAAACATGCTAGCATACGCTATATCTACTGATATTTATTCTAGTACCTATACTTATAGTTGGAATATCTATTATCCTACTGCTCCTAGTTTACTAGAAAGTGTACCTGGATTCCTATTAAATAGATCATATCCTTATTCGGGCACTTATCACGCATATGCAGTAGTTTCAAATGCGCGTGGTTGTAGAGATTCGGTGCTACATGTATTCACCGTTGGTGGTCCAAGAGGTTATATTAGTTTAAATGCTGATAGCGGTTGTGTACCTGTAAATATTACAGCTACCTATATAGATACAAGTACCGGTGGTGTTGCTCCGGCTTCCAGCTATATATGGAATGTATGCCCTGATGGCGCTATTACAACTCCTGGTCCTTCAGTGTCAATCAACTATACTGCAGTAGGTACTTATTGTCCTCCTTCAGTAGTTATACAAAGCGGGTCTTGTATTGTGCAGATACCATCATTCGATTCTATAAGGGTATATCCTAATCCGGTTGTTTCGGTACCTACACCTCCGGTTATCTGCTTTGGTTCTAGCACACCATTAACAGCATCTGGTGCTGATTCATATACATGGACTCCGGCTAATGGTTTGTCTTGTACCAACTGTCCTAACCCAATTGCATCTCCTACAGTAACTACAACATACACTGTTACAGGAAAAACCATACACGGGTGTACGGCTTCAACAACGGTAACTGTTGGTGTAGATCCTCAGTTGAACTTACGCATAGTAGGTAGAGACAGCATATGTATAGGTGAAACAGATACCTTAATAGCAGTAGGTATGCCAGGTGCTTCGTTTACTTGGAATGGTCCTGGCTTGTCAAGTCCTGTGGGTGACACAGTATACGTAAATACAACTACAACTAGAACTTATACTTTAGTCGGTATCAATTCTAGAGGTTGTTCTGATACTGCTACATTTACTGTAACGGTTAATCCATTACCTATTATTACTGTTTCTCCAGACCCGGCTTATGTGTGCGCAGGTGGTACAACTCAGTTAATAGCCAATGGTGCGGCAACCTATAATTGGAGACCTAATTTAGGATTGAGTTGCGATAACTGCCCTGCTCCTGTTACTGCTATTACAAGCAATATCATTTACACTGTTACCGGTACTTCTCAGTTTGGTTGTAAAGATTCTATCCCTGTTCCTGTAAGGTTCTATGATAGGAATGTAACCTTTACTAGAGGTGATACTACAATATGTTATGGAGATAAAGCTCAGATAAAAGCGTATGGTGGTATTCAGTATCAGTGGACTCCTGCTGGTTCTTTGGATAATCCTACGATATTTAATCCAATAGCATCACCTACAGTAACAACTATATATACTGTATACGTAAAAGAAAATCCTTGTTTTGATACTACATTAAATGTTACTGTAACAGTTATTCCTATACCTGCATTGCAGTTGCCGGCTAGTCTTGAGATTATAGCGGGTACTAGTGTGCAACTATATGCTAATCCTACTAATGGTGTAACACTTACATCTTGGGCTTGGACACCGGCAGATACTACATTAACATGTACTACTTGCCCACGTCCTATAGCTACACCTAATGTTACTACTACTTACTCTGTAAACGCTAGTACTATAGAAGGTTGTACAGGGTCTGGTGCTATAACTATTAAGGTGTTATGCGACCAAGCTACACAGGTGTTTATACCTAACACCTTTACACCTAATGGCGATGGCTTGAACGATCGTTTCTATTTAAGTGGTCGTGGCTTAACAGTAATTAAGCATATGGCTATTTATAACAGATGGGGTGAGTTGGTATATGAGGGTAATAACATACAGCCAAACAATCCTGGTCAGGGTTGGGATGGTACTTTCAGAGGTGAAATAGTTGCTCCTGATGTATTTATGTACGTTGTGGAAGTAGAGTGTACAGCAGGCGAACTATTTAAATTGAAAGGAGATATTTCAATAGTAAGATAATAAGTAAAGAAAGTTAGTAAGGTTATAATTGAATCGTTTTTAACATACAATCCAGTATGAAAAAATATATAAAAGCATTAGCAGCAGGGGTATTGTTATCTAGCTCTACAGTAAGTATGGCACAGGATATACATTTCTCTCAATTTTATGAGAACTCTATACTGCGCAACCCGGCTTTAACTGGTATCTTCAGCGGAGACTATAAGTTTGGTATCAATTACCGTAACCAATGGTCTCAAATCTCTACACCATATAGTACGGTTTCAGCTACGGGCGAAACACGTATTTTAGTGAATCGTGAGATTGGAGATTACCTTAGTTTTGGTTTAGGTGCATTTTACGATAAAGCAGGTACTATTGAATTTACCACGCAAGAGGTAATGCCATCAATTGCTTACAACAAAGCCATGAACGATCTTCATAATTCTTACCTGTCGGTAGGTTTTTGTGCAGGTTATATGGCTCGATTTGTAGATATGAGTAAGATGACATTCAGTAGTCAGGTTGAGAACGGAGTTTATAACCCTGGAATATCTTCTGGTGAAACATCTCCGTACCGCTCTATGAGCAACTATGATATAGGTGCTGGTATTAGCTGGAATAGTTCTGCTGATATGGAAAATAAATGTAACTATTATTTAGGTGCGTCTGTTTACCATATTAATCGCCCTACGCAAATATTCAATGGAGGATACTCGACTATTAAACTTCCGATGAAGTGGCAGTTTAATGCAGGTGTAAATCTTGTATTGAGTGAGAAGTTTAGCATGGCACTACATGGTAACTATATGCGTCAGCAACCATATAACCAGTGGATGTTTGGTGGCTTGCTTACTTACCATAGTGTAACACCTGGTATGCCTAGTATTTTTGCATTTAGTTTCGGAGGTTTCTCTCGCTACCAAGATGCATTTATACCTACATTTAAGATAGATTACTCTAACATGTCTTTCGGGTTTAGCTACGATGCCAATAATTCTAGCCTAGCAAATTCTGGCTATAGCGCTGCAGCTACTGAAATTACTTTATATGTTCGTGGCAAGTATAATCATCGTGCCAATCCTAGAGATGGTATTATGTGTCCTCGCTTCGAGTCAGAAATATACTACCCTTTCAATAATTAGTATCTGAATATTTAATACACTAGCGCCCTTAATCGGGCGCTTTTTTTATGTCTGAAAAATATTTTTAGAAATTTTGTAACTATTTTTTATTTCAGCCGATATATATAGGAATGGAGATTAGAGAGTACAATACATGCGTTCATGATTTGTCTGATGCCTTGTTCAGGTTTGCCTGCAAGTGCACCGGCAATGCTGAGGATGCAAACGATGTTGTACAGAACTCTTTCGAAGTTCTTTGGCAAAAACGTACCGAAGTTGAATTTGTAAAAGCAAAAGCTTTTCTTTTTCAGGTAGTTTATCGGCAGTCGATTGATAATTATAGGAAAATGTCGCGAATTTCTTATAGTGATTCAACACCCGAGGAAAGCTACTCCATGTCTAACCCCGACCTGAAACGTGTGTTAGATAATGCTTTGGCAAAGCTCGATGATCAGGCTCGAGCATTGGTCTTGCTAAAAGATTATGAAGGTTACCGCTATGAAGAGATAGCACAAATTACAGGACTTAACGAATCGCAGGTAAAAGTGTATCTACACCGTGCCCGCAAATTTTTAAAAGAGTATTTGGTGAGTGTTGAACATGTTTTATAATTAAATGGCAACTATTATGATAACTATTGATAACTACGAGGAATATCTGATGATGCAGATGGACGGTGAACTTTCTCCCATGGAGGAAGCAGAGCTAGACCAGTTTTTGCTGAATCATCCTGAGCTTAAAGCTGAGCAAACTCAGTATGCAGCCATAAAGATGGTGGCAGATATGGATATTACTTTCGCAAATAAATCTGCTCTTATAAAAGAAGAGCCGGCTGCAAAGAGAATTCCATTTGTAGTTAACAGGCGTTATTGGGCTGCCGCTGCCGCTGTTGTATTTATGCTGTCAGTAGGCACTGTTTGGTATCAACAAAACAGTAGCTATACCAACACTAATAGCCAAGTTGCAGTAAACGAACATGGTCAAAACTCATCAAGCACAGGAACCACTAAGCCAGCACATCAAGAGATGCCTAGTATTGATACTGCCATTGTCAATACAAGTGATGCTATTAACCAAAGTAAAACGCCAAATACTACTACCAATAATCCTATTAAGAATAATAAAGTTATAGGTGGTTCTGCTACACCAATTAATACAGTAGCAACTACTGTGGGTACAGTAAAACAGGCTACTATTAAAACCGATGACCAGCTTGAAAATACAGCGGTTGCCGCAGTTACTAAATTAGAATTGCAATCTATTAACCCATCAGCTCCTGAAAAATATCAAGTAGTAGTGCCAGAGTATGATGCTCAAGCTGCTGCATACATTACCCCTATGTATCCTAATCTTACACCGGAAAATAAAAGTTGGTTAGATAAATTACCTATTGACGATGTTAAAAAGAACAGCTTATCGAATTTAGGTGAAACTGTAGCCCAAGTAGATGGACAGATAACAAACATTAAAAACAAACTATCTGAAAAATCATTAAGATTAAGATTTGAACGCAAAAGAATAGTAGTGTCGTTTTAATCACCCCAATCTAAAAAATAAAATTTTATGAAACGTAATATATTATATCTAGTAGTTTTTATGCTTTTTTCTACAGTAGCTGTAGCGCAAACAAAAGAAAAAGATGACAAAAGCAAAAAAGATTCTAAAGGTAAAACCGAAATAATATTAAATACTCGTGGCCTAACAGTTAAAAAGTTGGCTGACAGTTTAGCAGCTGATGAAGAGAAAAAAGACTCTAAATGGGGAGGTTCTTTACAAATAGATTTGGGTTTTAATCAAATAAAAGATGAAACCAACTATGCCGACCCTAAAGTGTTGGACTATTTAAAAGTTCCGGCTAATAAACAAAACTCAAACTTATTTGATTTGAACTTTGCTAAGTCAGTAAACTTCAATCTATATTGGTTAAAGTCTTACAGATTACTAAAAACTCCGGGTCAGCGCATCTATATCAACTCTGGTTTAGGTATGCAGATATATAATTTCCGTTACGATAACAATATCACCTACACTAAGACCCCATCAGCAGTTATACTAGATACCATATCTTTTTCTAAAAATAAGTTAGGTATTAATTATTTAAGTGTGCCACTATCATTCACGTTTAAAACACGCATATGGAATAATGCTAGTAATCATAAAAAAGATAGATGGTTAGTATATGGTTTCGGTGCTAGTGGCGGATACGTATTATCTTCTTGGACCAAACAAAAATCTAAAGAATTTGGTAAAGTGAAACAACGTGGTCAGTTTGAGTTTGAGCGGGTAAATGCATGTGCTACCGCCGAATTTGGTATAGAAGGAGTGTTCAGACTATATGGAAGCTACCAAGTGACATCAATTTTTGATAACGGAATACAGCAGTATCCTATATGTATAGGATTGCGCTTTGGTGGCATATAATTGGCTACAATTGTAATAAATACAGGGCTTTTGCTCTGTATTTATTACGTTAAGGTAAATTTAACAGCAGTAGGTAAACCACGGACAGGCCTACATTATACATACTATTTTAGCGAGTTAGTTTTGAAATTATTCACATTATCATGTACTATTCGTTAAGTATAACTATTTTTGCGAAGCATATTAATTGCTTTATACATGTTTAACTTAGTGTTATTTGGCCCTCCGGGTAGTGGGAAGGGTACTCAATCTGAAAATATAGTAACCGCTTACAACCTTCAGCACATTTCTACAGGCGACTTGTTAAGAGATGAAGTTTCAAGACAAACTCCTCTAGGCGTAGAAGCTAAAAAGTATATGGACCAAGGTCTCCTTGTGCCTGATGAAGTGGTAATAGGTATGATAAGTACCAAGATTGATGAAACACCAGATGCTCGTGGTTTTATTTTTGATGGTTTCCCTCGCACACGTGCTCAGGCCGAGGCTTTGGATAAACTGTTAGAATTTAAAAATACTAAGATTGATTTAGTATTAGCATTAGATGTAACAGAAGAAGAGTTAATTAAGCGTTTGGTTGGTCGTGGCGAAACTTCTGGTCGCAGCGATGATAATCTTGATGTTATAACTAAGCGAATAAAAGAATATAGAGCGAAAACTGAACCTGTAGCTTCCTATTACCAGTCTCATGGTAAGTTGGAGGTGGTTCCTGGTCAAGCGCCTGTACCTGAAACATTCAAGCTTTTAGCTAAGCATATCTCTAAATATTTATTACCTGTAGAATAAGTGGAGAGAGGGAATTTCGTTGATCATATAAGAATTTTCTGTCACTCCGGTAAAGGTGGAGCCGGAAGCTCACACTTTGCCCGTACTAAATACAATCCTACAGCAGGTCCTGATGGTGGTAATGGTGGTCGTGGCGGTCATATTATATTGCGTGGCAACTCGCAATTGTGGACGCTATTGCATATGCGCTATTACAAAAATGTAATAGCAAAAGATGGTCAAAACGGTAGCAAGAATAAATGTACCGGTGCTGATGGTGATGATATTATACTAGAAGTGCCGTTAGGTACGGTAGCTATAGATGAAGAAACAGGTGAGACTGAAGCTGAAATACTAGAGGATGGCCAAGAAGTGATATGGCTACCGGGTGGTAGAGGCGGCTTAGGTAATTACAATTTTGCTACATCAACCAATCAAGCTCCGGAATATGCACAGCCCGGTGAAATGGGTCATGAAGGCTGGAAGTATTTGGAATTAAAGATATTGGCCGATGTGGGATTGGTAGGTTTCCCTAATGCAGGTAAGTCTACGTTACTATCGGTAGTAAGTGCTGCAAAGCCTAAAATTGCCAATTATGCATTTACCACATTAGTGCCGCAATTAGGTATAGTGTCTTACAGAGATAACAAGTCATTCTGTATGGCAGATTTACCGGGTATTATTGAGGGTGCAGCGGAAGGTAAGGGGTTAGGGCATCGTTTCTTGCGCCATATAGAGCGTAACTCGGTATTGCTATTCATGATACCAGCCGATAGCGATGACCATGCAAAAGAGTTTAACGTGCTTCTAAATGAGCTAGAAGAGTATAATCCTGAGCTTTTAGATAAGCAGATAATTATAGCAGTAAGCAAAAGCGAGATGCTTGATGATGAACTGAAGCAAGAAATAGCTGCTACACTGCCGGAAGATATACCTCATGTTTTCATATCGGCTTTAGCCAATCAAGGTATAGGCAAGCTAAAAGATATGTTGTGGGCCGCGCTAACAACTGAAGATGAGGAAGAAGAAACAGACTTGTAGAATAAAACATTAAGAGCATCAATGTATATTTGATGCTCTTATTATTTATGCGTATTCCTATTATTTTATTCCTGTTTTTTTGTTGTGTATATTCTTCTATAGCGCAAGAGAGAAATCTGCATGACAATTGGCAGTGTTGGCGTGCCAACTTGGTTAATCAGCCCGGAGAAAGAGTGTCGTTGCCCTATTACAAAATAGATGGTTGGTATAAAGCTGTGGTGCCAGGAACAGTACAAACAAGCTTATTATACAATAAGCAAATTCCCGATCCATTTTATGGCTATAACAATGAGTTGATACCCGATATAAGTGTAGTGGGTAGAGATTATTATACGTACTGGTATATAACTGACTGGGAAGAAAAGCCCTTACAAGCAGGTGAACAGTTGTTATTACATTTTGGCGGTATTAACTATGGTTTTGAGGCATACATAAATGGGCAAAAGCTGAATAAGACTACCTTGAAAGGTATGTTTTTGCAGCATGATTTTAATATAACATCATATCTTAACAAAGCCGGTAAAAATAGATTGGCTGTATTAGTATATCCTCCTGATAGTGTGGGTAACCCCAACGGCGGCCAAGGTGGTGATGGGCTTATTGCTCATGGATTAACGAATCAGTTTACAGCCGGCTGGGACTGGATAAGGCCTGTACGAGATAGAAATACCGGAATATGGGATAGAGTGATACTTAAAAGAACAAAAGAGGTAGTAATTGAAGATGTTCATGTAGTAACGGATGTGCAAGGGGTAAGAACTCCGGGTGGTAAACAAGAGCCTGCAATTATAAAAACCGAAGTGACTTTAAGAAATACTTCATCTGAGACAAGAGAGGTTGCTATAAAGCTTATGGTTGCTCTTCAGGAAATTAGTACTTCAGTAACTATTCCGCCGGCTACAGTACAAACAGTTAAGCTGCAAGATGTAGTAGTGAAAAATCCTAGGCTGTGGTGGCCTAATAATATGGGCGAACAGTATAGGTATTTGTTGAAGTGCATCGCACTAGTAGCAAATCAAATATCAGATACTAAAGAACATATTATTGGTATACGATCTATAAAAGGAGTATGGAACACGCATACCAACAGTAGAGAATTACAAGTAAATGGGCAAAAAATATTTGTGAAAGGGGGTAACTGGATAATGACGGACGCCTTACTTCGCTATAGCCCTGAAAGATATGACGCAGAGGTGCATTATCATAAAAACATGAACCTGAATATGATAAGAGTGTGGGGAGGTGGTATAACAGAACGTCCTGAATTTTATGATGCTTGTGATAAGTATGGTATACTAGTGATGCAGGATTTTTGGGTGACGGGTGACTGTAATGGTCGTTGGTATGACCCTACTAAGAAAGAAGATACTTTAGTTAGAAGAACTTATCCAGATGATCATTCCAGCTTTATACTTGCTGCAGCGCAGCATATTAAGCAGTTACGAAACCATCCTTCTATGGCTATTTGGTGCGGGGGGAATGAAATTCGACCACCTAAAGATATATTACAAGCCTTAAGGGATAGTCTTTTACCCAATCTAGATCCTGAAAAAATATTCTTTGAATATTCTAACCATGACAGCATGTCTTTACATGCTCATGATGGTCCTTATGTAATACAAACAAACGAATATTTCTGGCAAAATCGCTCGTTCGCATTCAATTCAGAAATAGGCTCAATAGGTATTGGTGATAGTGTTTCCTTAAAAAGGTTCTTACCGGATTCTTCACTAAGCCGTCCCATTTTTGATACCACTAGTAAAAAATGGATACCCAATAAAGCTTGGATATATCATAAGTACAGTGGTTACGATAGTGCTATTGCCAAGTATGGAATGCCTAATAATATTGCCGATTTTGCCTTCAAAGCTCAGCTGGTTAACTATGAACAGTACCGTTCTTTAATGCAAAGTTTTACTGCGCATATATGGGATTGGTATACTGGTGTATTGGAGTGGAAAACGCAGAATCCATGGACGGCAATGGTAGGGCAAATGTATGATGTGTATCTAGACCCTAATGCTTGTTTGTATGGTATAATGTGTGGTACTAAGCCTATACATGCGTATTACAATCCGCATTTAAAACAAGTGGGTATTACCAACGATAGAATTGATGAGGCTAAAGGCATAAAGCTAAAAATTAATTATTATGATGCTAGTGCTACATTGCTAAGCGAGACAGAAATAAAGACTGAAATAGGGGCTAATGAGTCGGCGCATTTAAGCGATATTTCATCTACACTTGCTAGTTTGTTGGGTGGCAAAGGTGGTTTCCTTAGACTGTTTGTAATGCAAGGTGATAAAGCACTTGATGAGCAATTGTATTGGCTACCACAGGCAGACAATACGTATACTTGGTTAAATCATCTGCCTAAATCTAAGCTGGATATTACTGTTAAATATTTTGGTGGTAAGTATAAAATACTACTTAAGAATAAGAGCAAGCAAGTAGCGTTTTTTAATCATCTTACTATAGAAGATGCCGTTTCTCATGAAAGGATATTGCCAGTATTTTTTAATGATAATTTTATAACCATATTTCCTGGCGAGCAAAAGGAGTTAGAGACCGAATTTATAATGCCCGCTACAGGAGCTGTAATTAGATGTAAAGGCTGGAATGTAGCAGAAAGTACTACTGAAATAGATAGACAATGGAACAACAAGAACAGGATGTTTATGGATTAATTGGTTACCCTCTTTCTCATTCGTTTTCGCCTGCTTATTTCAATAATAAGTTTTTAAAAGAAGAGATTGACGCCCATTATCAACTTTTTCCTATTGCAGAAATAGGGTTGTTTAAAGATGTGCTATTAACTCCAAATCTAAAAGGTTTGAATGTTACCATACCCTACAAAACTTCAGTAATGCCATTTTTAGACCAGATAGATGCTGCTGCACAGCAAATAGGTGCTGTAAACTGCATAGCTATACGAAATGGAAACACCATTGGCTTCAATACTGACGTTTTAGGCTTCGAAAACAGTGTAAGGTCATTACTAATGCCTTGGCATACAAAAGCTCTAGTTTTGGGGAGTGGGGGCGCTTCTAAAGCGGTAGCTTATGTGTTAAATAGGTTACACATACCCTACAAAGTGGTTTCAAGAAATGCGGGCTCGGGTATACTGAAGTATGAAGATATTACCTCCGATGTTTTACAGGAGCATACAATTATTATAAATACCACTCCTTTAGGTATGTGGCCTAATGTGCATGATGCTCCCCCTATAGATTATTCTCGTCTTACTGAGCGGCACTTATTATACGATTTGGTATATAATCCTGAATATACAGAGTTTATGAAGTTAGGAGCAGATAAGGGAGCGTCAGTTAGTAATGGTATGGAAATGCTAATAGGTCAGGCAGAAGCAGCGTGGACTATATGGAATAAATAGTTAGGGCATTGGAAATAAGTAAGTGCCATTGTTTATGGTAAAAGTATCGGCTACAAAATATAAATCTCCTCTTATGGCAGTGTCGCTACTTTCTGTAATGTTTATAAACCCTGAAGCAGCATTATGTACAACATCATACTTTTTAAAGTATGCTGATACGAATGGAGGATTAATGGCGTAGTTTTTATTTCCTTTAAAATCGGTAATTGTAAAAGATATTGTGCTCGAGGTATCTCCTTTGCCAGCAGTAGCTATCATCAATAAATTCCATTTGTTAGTATCTGCGGTAGATTTTACCCTATAGCCATATAGCGATTGGGTAGTCCAGCCACTATTATTAACGCTAGCCGATAAAAATTTAAGAGAGTCTGTAATGCTTTTAGGGTCTACGCTAGGTGCAAATGCCGGGCCTTTATTCTTTTTGCAAGAAAAAAGAATAAGCGATATGGATAATAGTACAATAGAAACACCTAAGATACGCTTCATTACTTTTCTATAACGTAAAAACAGTAGCATTTGGTATACAAGCCAACTGCTACTGTTTGTGGAATATGTTTATATATATTGTTTAGTTGAAATCCCAAGGCTTACCTACTACCAAAGTGCCGTTTGCAACTGTGTATCCGTCTACAGTAGCAAAATTAAAGTAGCCATTTAGTGTGTTGCCGGTTACTTCTTTTATGGTTACTTGTCCGCTAGTAGCAATACTTTCTATTCCGCCATGCACAAATACAGCTGCAGCAGAACCACCAGATACTGAATAGGTAAATGGAGTAGCCTTGTATTTTTTAAGGTATAATATTACTTTGTATTTAGTTGCAGTGTCCTCACCTACTATTTGCAGATAGTTTTGTGTGTCGCTATACTGCGATTTAAAAACTATGGGTTGAATGGTAGTTGCATCAAAAAGTAAGCTAGATAGGGCAGGACCACCGCTTACGCCAAATGCAGCAGTCATAGACGGACGAATGGTTAATTCTGTTTTACTTTTATCGCAAGCAGAGAACAACAGTAAGCCTGAAACCACTAATAATATTGAAAATAAGCCTTTTTTCATACAGGATATTTCCGCTAAGATACTCTAAAAATTAAATAAAAAAACCTGCCTATACGGGCAGGTTAGAGAAAATACTATTTATGCGCTATAAAGTTTAATATTTAGTCAATTTTTCTACAGCATCGTGCAGGCGAGCATTAGCTAAAAAGTTCTTTTCTAGTTCTATAGAGAAAGGTACCGGTGTATCTAAGCTTGCACAACGTACTATTGGTGCATCTAGCAGTTCAAAGCAATTCTCTGCTATCCAGCCGGCCAATTCGCCTCCTATACCACCAAATAAAGTGTCCTCGTGCAGTATTAATACTTTACCTGTTCTGCTAACAGATTCTTTTATAGCATCATAGTCTAAAGGTAAAAGCGTGCGTAAATCTAGAATATCGAAAGATATTTCAGGGTGCTGAGCCGCATAGTTACTAGCCCAATGAACACCCATACCATAAGTAATTATGCTAATGTCGCTACCTATACTAACAGATTTGGCTTTGCCTATCTCTATAGTATAATAATCGTCAGGTACTAAGCCGCTTATACTACGATATAGCCCTTTATGTTCAAAAAACATTACCGGGTTAGGGTCTGCAATAGCTGCTGCTAATAGCCCTTTAGCGTCTTCAGGAGAAGATGGGAATACTACTTTTAAACCCGGGGTATGTGTAAACCAAGCCTCATTACTTTGCGAGTGAAACGGACCTGCACCGACACCCGCACCCGTAGGCATACGTATTACTACATCAGCATTTTGTCCCCATCTGTAGTGTATTTTGGCTAGATTATTTACTATTTGGTTAAAGCCTACAGTTACAAAGTCTGCAAACTGCATTTCCATCATAGATTTCTGTCCTTTGATAGAAAGACCTAGAGCTGTACCCACAATAGCACTTTCACAAAGAGGAGTATTTCTTACGCGTTCTTTGCCAAATTCGTTTACAAAGCCCTCCGTTACTTTAAATGCACCGCCATATTCAGCAATGTCCTGCCCCATTAATACTAGTTGAGGAAAGCGCTCCATGCTTTGCTTTAAACCTTCACTTACTGCTTGTATAAATTTCTTTTCAGATTTTTTATCGCTGGCAGGTGCTATAGCCTTGCCATCATGAGTGGCATATACATCGGCTAATTCTTCGTCAGTATTAGGCACAATGGCAGGCGAAGCAAAGCCAACTGCCAATCCGTCTTCAATTTCTTTTTGTATGCCGGTACGTATGCTTTCTACTTTGTCAGCAGTAAGTATTTTTTTATCTAATAGATAGTTTTCAAAGTTGGTTACCGGGTCTTTTTTACCCCAAACTTCAAAAAGCTCTTTAGGAACATATTTTACACCGCTAGCTTCCTCATGTCCTCTCATCCTAAAGGTCATGCACTCTACCAGAATTGGTTTTTGCTCTGTGATGCAATACTGTCTAGCTTCTTGTATGGTTTTGTATACTTCTAATATATTATTGCCGTCTATAACAATGCTTTTCATGCCGTAGCCTATGCCTTTATCGGCTATTTGCTTGCATATAAATTGTTCGTTAGATGGTGTGCTCAGGCCATATCCATTATTCTCTACTATGAAAATAACAGGTAAGCCCCATACAGCGGCTACATTTAATGCTTCATGAAAATCACCTTCACTTGTACCACCATCTCCACTAAATGCTAATGATACTTTGTCTTCTTTTTTAAGTTTGTGTGCTAGTGCTATACCATCGGCTATAGCTAACTGTGGGCCTAAATGCGAAATCATACCGCATATATGGTATTCGTTAGCTCCAAAGTGGAAAGAACGCTCTCTGCCCTTGCTAAAGCCATCTTTGCTTCCTTGCCATTGTTTAAATAGCTTATCAAAAGGCATTTTACGAGTGGTAAACACTCCAAGATTTCTATGTAGAGGCATTACATATTCATCACTGTCTAGTGCTAGCGTAGCACCTACTGCAATAGCTTCTTGCCCTATACCACTAAACCATTTGCTAATTTTGCCCTGACGCAGCAATACCAACATTTTCTCCTCAATCATCCTCGGGCGGAGTAATTCTGTATAAATATGGATAAGTTGATCGTCTTTTAATCCGTTCTTATCGTATTTCATTTTTGTTTGTTTTGCCGCAAAAGTAGGCTAATAATTTATTTCACGTGTATTTTATGCACTGTAGCCAGTAATAAAATACCCTATTGATAGTGTATAGGTAATTATGCCATTGGGTTGAGATGTTTTATTTTCTATGCATTTATATTCTGTGGCGTACTGAGAGTTTAGATATTTTTCAGTAGTGGGCGTATCCTACAAATAAAAATCCCGATAACATATGTTATCGGGATTTTGTATGTTATAAATGATTTATATTATAATTGGTCGTAGATAGCAGCATCAACATTACGATAGATACCGTAGTATTGGTAAGTTTTGTGCTGGAATCCTTTTTTGATTAAACCATCAGTATCACCTTCTTCAGGAACAGTTATCCAAGAGTGATGTTTGTTTAACAACCAACGATATACGCAAATTGTATTAGCTCCACGACGAGTAAGCGCATAGTATTGTAGGTGCTTTTGAGTATAACCCCATTTCAACATTTGGTCATCTGTAAACTCATCTTCGCAGATAGAGATATGAGAACGTAACACAGGGTTAGACCAACCGTAAACAGCAACGCGACCAGGACCAGGGTTGCGATAAGCGAAGAATAAAAGTGTCTTGTCCTTCCAACCCCAGTTTATTAACTGTCCGTCTTGATATTCACCATCAGCAACTGTTATATATTGACCATCAGCAGGGATATACCAACGAAATACACGTACCAAATCTTCCTGTGCGAATGATTTTGTTGTAAATAACAATGCAGCTATTACCGTAAAAACTTGAATGAAGGTTCTTTTCATGTTTACTTTTATTTTCTAAAACTGCACCAAAATACATAAAATTTTTCTTGACGAGCAAATTATTACACCAAATTTTTTTTGTATTCTAAATTAGTGGCATTCAATTGTTGCTCAAATGCTGCATTTGGCGTAGTTTTGGCGCCCTCACATGTCAAGCTGTCATGCTTTAATGTATAGCACGCATTTTGATAGATTCTAATTCTATGGGTTCGGTCTGGCAAACTGCGATTCATGTGAAGACACAATAATAAATAGACAACATTAATTCAATTCAATAATGATCGGTTTTCTTACAAAATTATTCGGCGGAAAAAAGTCTGACAAGGATGTTAAGTTGATGCAGCCTGTTGTAGCCGAAATTAACCGCATTTTCAGCAGCTACCAATCGCTATCAAACGATGAACTACGTAATAAAACTCAAGAGTTCAGAGCCAGAATTAAGCAATACTTGGCTGAAATAGATAGTGTAATAGAGGCAAAACGTGCAGAAGCCGAACAAATTGAAGATGTACAAGAAAGAGAAGCTTTCTATGAAGAGGCTGATAAACTTGTAAAGAAACGCGATGCCCAGATAGAGGAAATTTTAAAAGAAATTTTACCTGAAGCATTTGCAGTTGTTAAAGAAACTGCTCGTCGCTTTAAAGAAAATACAGATGTAGTAGCTACTGCAACTGATATGGATAAAGAGTTAGCCGCAGTGCGCGACTACATAACCATTGAAGGCGATAAGTCAATATTTAAAAACTCTTGGGAAGCCGCAGGTAACACAGTAGTTTGGAATATGGTGCACTATGATGTGCAGCTAATAGGTGGTATGACCTTGCATGAGGGTAAAATTGCTGAAATGGCTACGGGTGAGGGTAAAACCCTAGTATCTACATTGCCGGCTTATTTGAATGCTTTAGCAGGTGAAGGTGTGCATGTGGTAACGGTGAATGACTATTTGGCTAAACGTGACCAAGAGTGGAATAGACCTATATTTGAGTGGTTGGGCTTAACTACCGATTGTATAGATAAGCATCAGCCTAACTCTGAAATGCGTCGTAAAGCTTATCTGGCAGATATCACTTATGGTACTAACAATGAGTTTGGTTTCGACTATTTAAGAGATAATATGGTGCATCACCCAAGCGAAATGGTGCAGCGTAAACACCACTATGCTATGGTAGATGAGGTGGATAGTGTATTGATTGATGATGCCCGTACTCCGCTAATTATTTCAGGCCCGGTTCCTCGTGGTGAGGAGCAACAGTTCCAGATACTAAAGCCTAGAATTGAAAAATTAATAGAGGCACAACGTAAAGTAATAAATGCAAATTTAGCCGAAGCAAGAAAATTAATAGCTGAGGGTAAAACAGATAAAGAAACAGGTGGTTTAAACTTATTCCGTGCTTATCGTGGTTTGCCTAAAAATAGTGCTATCATCAAGTTTTTAAGTGAAGAAGGCAATAAGCAAATCTTACAGAAAACTGAGAACTATTATATTAGCGAGCAACAGCGCAATATGCCTAAAGTAGATGCAGAATTATTCTTCTCTATAGATGAGAAAAATAATAGCGTAGATCTTACTGAAAAAGGTATTGCACTTATTACAGGCGCAGGAGAAGATCCTAATTTCTTTGTGTTGCCTGATATAGCTAGTGAGTTAGCAATTATTGAAAAATTAGAAGTTTCTGCAGAAGAAAAAGCACAACGTAAAGATGCTTTGATTCAGGATTATGCCATAAAAGCTGATCGCATACATTCAGTACAACAATTACTTAAAGCCTATACATTATTCGAGAAAGATGTTGAATATGTGGTGATGGAAGGTAAAGTAATGATTGTAGATGAGCAGACTGGTCGTATACTTGATGGTCGTAGATATAGCGATGGATTACACCAAGCTATAGAGGCAAAGGAGAATGTAAACATTGAAGCCGCTACACAAACTTTTGCTACTGTTACTTTACAAAACTATTTCCGTATGTACCACAAATTAGCAGGTATGACGGGTACAGCAGAAACTGAAGCGGGTGAGTTTTGGCAGATATATAAGCTAGATGTAGTTACTATTCCTACCAACTTGCCAATTATTAGAAAAGACCAACAGGATTTAGTATATAAAACTAAACGAGAGAAATATAAAGCTGTAATTGACGAGGTTGAAAAACTAAGTGCACAAGGTCGTCCTGTACTAGTAGGTACTACATCTGTAGAGGTATCAGAGTTGCTAAGCCGTATGCTTCAGCAAAAGAAAATACCACATAATGTATTGAACGCTAAACAACACTCTCGTGAGGCATTAATTGTATCAGAAGCTGGTTTGCCGGGAGCAGTTACCATAGCTACCAATATGGCCGGTCGTGGTACGGATATTAAGCTAGGTGCAGGTGTTAAAGAATCTGGAGGTTTGGCTATTATTGGTACAGAACGCCATGAAAGTCGCCGTGTAGACCGTCAGCTACGTGGTCGTGCCGGTCGTCAGGGTGATCCTGGTTCTTCTCAGTTTTTCGTTTCATTAGAAGATGATTTGATGCGTCTATTTGGTTCAGAGCGTATAGCTGGCCTTATGGATAAAATGGGGCATAAAGATGGCGAAGTACTTCAGCACAGCATGATATCAAAATCTATTGAGCGAGCACAAACTAAAGTAGAGGAAAATAACTTTGGCATACGTAAAAACTTATTGGAGTATGATGATGTAATGAATGCACAGCGCGATGTTATTTACAAGCGCAGAAGTCATGCTTTATTCGGTGAACGTTTGGCAATAGATATTGATAATGCAATGTTTACAGTGTGCAGAGAGTATGCTGAAAACTTAGTGCAAACAAAAGATATTGAGGCCTTTAAGCTAGAGGTAATGCAGCATTTGGTAGTAGAACCAGAGGTGGCTAACATAGACTTAAATAAAGCAGATGCCAATACTATAGCCAATGAGTTGTATCATCAAGTAAAAGATTTCTATTCTCGCAAAATGGATGCATTGCGTCAGCATATGCTTCCTACATTAGTAGAAATAGATACAGCTAATCAAGGTAGAGTTGAGAATATAGGAGTACCATTTACAGATGGTATAAGAGGTATGCAGCTGTATGTGCCATTAAAAGAGGCTATAATGTTCGATGGCTTCCCAATAACACAAGAGCTAGAGAAAAGTATAACACTAGCTATGATAGATGAGTCTTGGAAAAACCATCTACGTGCTATGGACGATCTTCGTCAGAGTGTTCGAATGGCATCTTATGAACAAAAAGATCCATTGTTGATTTATAAGTTTGAAGCCTTTAATTTGTTTAAGCAAATGATGCTTGAAACAAATAAGCACATTATCTCATTCTTGTTGAGAGCTGGTATTCCAATTCAAGAAGCACCACCAATGCCTATGGATGCACCTCCGGTTCAGCATACAGACATGAGCCAAATGCGCGTAAACAAGGTAGATCCTGAAGATGAATACTACGTAGATCCGCTAGAGGCGCAGGCTCCACAACAAGAAGTAGTAAAACGTACTCCTGTTCAGGTGGGTCCTAAGATTGGCCGCAACGATGCTTGTCCATGTGGTAGTGGTAAAAAATTTAAAAACTGTCACGGTAAAGGACTTTAATAAGTAAAAATGATTCTAATGAAAATGGGTCGATTTTTGTCGGCCCATTTTTATTGTTTTAAGATTATTAAATTCTGAAGCCGTTCTATTCCTTTCATTCTCAATTATTTTATTATAAATTTGTTGTTTGCTACGTAGTATATAAATATTTTTATAGTGTTGGAGGGTAAAAGAATATTAATGTTAACATTGGTGCATCCGGATTTTTTACCTCCGGTATATGCCTCAGCGCAAACTCTTCGAGATTTAGGATGTAATGTGCATATATTGACTTTCGATTCTTTTGTTGAATCAACGTATAATCC
>CAYWUY010000015.1:19213-50949 GCA_964461535.1 uncultured Flavipsychrobacter sp. | reverse complement strand
GGCCTGTTCTCAGGCTGGCTTTTTTATTTATAATAACTTACTTTCACAATAAAAAACCAATGAGGTATTTTTTTGCCATAGTGACTACTATCTTAAGCATCTTAGCAATACCTAGCCAAGCCCAGCCTTTGGCCTGCTACACTACTATACAAAACGAGGTAATGGTATGGAATAGAGGGATGCTTAATAAAATAGACTTTCTACCAACCATGTCTATGAAAATTGGTCGCACTTCAATAGCCTACCTAGACAATGCACGTACATTTAAAGTATTCTACAACGGAGGTGTTCAAAAACTAAATACCGGATTTACTAACAATTATTTCTCTACAGATAACCTAGTAGCATATCTTAACCAGAAAGCACTTTTTGTGTTTGATAGAGGCAACACCAAGTTACTAACAGGAATTTGCGATCAATATTTTGTGGCTGATAGCGTTATATTTTTCTTAGATGGTGTAAAAAGCGATTACAAAGTATATTATAATGGCTCAATCACATCGGTTGAAGGCTTTATACCTGATAGTGTATTAAGTAACATTTCAGTATCTGACAATATTGTTGCTTATGACAACTTTGCGAATCAGTTTCGCATTTATTATTGCGGGCAAAAGTATAATCAGGAAGACTACAAAGTAAATTCATTTAAAAGCGGCAGAAGCACCGTGGCCTATGTAGATATAGATAAACGCTTTAAAATTTTCCACAAAGGCAAAACATTTACAGTTGAGAATTTTCCTCCTCAGTCTTATATAGTGGGTGATAATGTAGTGGCCTATGTAAGTACAGAAGGCAATTTTAATATATTTTACAATGACTCTGTTCAAAACATGGGATATTTCAACCCACAGTATCAAGTAGGCGATAATGTAGTAGCCTACAGAGACCCAACAGGCTATCTTAAAATATTTTATAAAGGTGATATTACAGACATGGACAACTACTACCCTAGCAACATGGTTATTCAGTATAACTCCTTAGCTTATATTAATGTAAATAATACGCTGCGTTTATTTTCAGAAGGTGAGGTATATGATGTTACCAATGCCGATTTAGCAGACTGGTCTCTTAACTATGATGTTATAACTTACAGAATTGGATTAAATATTAATAAAATATTCTATAAAGGAACAGAATATTAATCATCTAATCTAACCATAGTTATCTCCATAGACTTAAACTCGTCTTCCCCCTCAGGCTGTTCATACATTTCTATATACTGATGATCTACATCTTTATAGTATACGTACTGTTTTATTTTCCTATCCTTACCAGATATAGGATCTGCAATTGAGCCTTCATATTCTATTCTTTTATCAGTACTATCATATTCTCCTTCCAAATACATCATACCAGTTCCAAGGTTATCAATCCAGGTTGAAACATATTTTTTAGATGCATTATCGAAACCAACAGTAACAATACCTTCTAGTGGAGTTTTATTAATAAAAGTCTTAAATGTTGTTTGTAGATACCTATCTCCTAGCAACATTTTTCTAATACATTGACCTTTAGCATCAATAGGATTAGCTTTAGAATCAACCCATATCTTAGACTGATGGGACCACTTACCTTCCATTTTTTTCAAAAAAAGGTGAGTTTTACTAGGCGTAATATATGTTTCCCACTTTTGGGCAGTAGTAGCCGAATCGTAGGTGACAACTTTCACAGTTTTTTTTTGTTCTTGTGTTTTCAGAGACTGAGTGGGTGGATTTACAGATTGGGTATTACAACTATAACATAAAGTGCTTATGATACCAAATAGTAGAAATTTCCTAACCATACTCACAGCATTTACTCTAAGTTAATAAAATATTAGAACAGTTGCATAGTATGTATACACCATTAGCAATATTGACGTACGATAGCTATTTTTAGTGCCAATTTGTCTTTAATACCTGTTTGGCAAATAAATTGACACATTATTGTAAGTTATGTTTTTCAAAAAAAAGAAGTCTATGAGCGATACAAATAAAGAAAATGTAAATCCTACAACAGAAAATACAGACAATCTGTCACAAAATATTGACATGGAAGAGGCATTAGCTAGTGTATTGAATACAGATGATAGTGCTGGAGCACCTCAACCTCTATCAGAGGGAGAAGATGAAGAGTTGATGAAATTGCAGACTGAGCTAGGAGAAATGAAAGATAAGTATCTTAGACTAGTGGCCGAATTTGACAACTATCGTCGTAGAACTGCTGCTGAAAGTATAGAGTCTAAAAAAACTGCCGGATTAGAAGTAATTCAATCTATGCTTGTAGTATTAGATGATGCTACACGCGCTGAAAAACAAATGGAATCATCGCAGGACCTAACTGTAATAAAAGACGGTATATCGTTGGTATTCAAAAAACTACGCTCTACCTTACAGAATAAAGGCCTTACTGAAATGGAATTAGGAGATAAAGTATTTAATGCAGACTTGCACGAAGCTATTGCTGAAATACCAGCTCCTACAGAAGAAATGAAAGGAAAAATAATTGACATAGTAGAACCAGGCTACTACCTTAACGGCAAACTAATACGCTTTGCAAAGGTAGTGGTAGGTAATTAATAATATTTATGTGTGGCATGGATAACCCTGCCATAATGTCTATTTAAGACAAACAATATTTTATGGCAAAAAGAGATTATTATGAGGTACTTGGCGTTTCTAAAGGTGCTAGTGCTGATGAAATAAAAAAGGCTTATCGTAAGATAGCATTGCAATATCACCCGGATAAAAACCCGGGTAATGCAGAAGCTGAAGAAAAGTTTAAGGAAGCGGCTGAAGCCTATGATGTATTGAGCAATGCTGATAAAAAAGCCCAATACGACAGGTTTGGACATCAAAGCCCGGGAGGCGGCGGTTTCGGAGGTGGCTTTGGTGGCGGCATGCGCATGGAAGACATTTTCCAAAATTTTGGCGACGTTTTTGGCGACGACATGTTTGGTAGCTTTTTTGGAGGCGGTGGCCGTCAAGGCGGAGGCCCTCGTCAGGGCACGAGAGGGGCTAACCTTAGAATAAAGCTTAAAATGGACTTTGGCGAAATAGCTAATGGTGCCAATAAAAAAATTAAGGTTAAAAAACATGTACCGTGCGGAGGCTGTGGCGGAAGTGGGGCAAAAGATAAAAATGCTATTCAAAAATGTGGCAGTTGTGGTGGCTCAGGTCAAGTAAGAAGAGTTACCAATACTTTCTTAGGCCAAATGCAAACGGTAACTACCTGCCCAACCTGTAATGGAGAGGGTACTACCATTACTCAAAAATGTGGTAGCTGTAAAGGAGAAGGCCGTGTATTTGGAGAAGAAACACTAAGCATAGATATACCTGCAGGTGTGCAAGACGGTATGCAACTAAGCATGAGTGGCAGAGGAAATGCAGGTGAACGAGGTGGACCAGCAGGAGACTTGCTTATTTTAATAGAGGAAGAACCACACCCGCAACTTGTAAGAAGAGAACTTGATGTAGTTTATAATCTACACATATCTTTCCCTGATGCAGTATTAGGCACACAAGTAGAAGTGCCTACTATAGACGGTAAAGCCAAAATAAAAATACCGGCAGGTACTCAAAGTGGTAAAATTTTCAGGCTAAAAGGTAAAGGATTCCCTGTGTATCATTCTTATGAGAAGGGAGATGAGCTTATTGAAGTTAATGTATGGTCTCCTACCAACTTAACTTCTGAGGAAAAGGATATGCTTGAAAAATTAAAGAACTCGCCCAACTTTAAGCCAGATCCCAATGCTAAACATGACAAGGATGACAAAAGCTTCTTCGATAAAATAAAGGATGCCTTTGGTGGTTAATAGCCTAAATATTCTATAAATAAAACATAAATAGCAGTCATAATGGCTGCTATTTATGTTTATTAGGCATTGTATTATAAACACTTGGTGAGTTATTTTTCTTTTGAGTTTGCTATTCAATTACTACTTTAGCCCTGAAAAACAACAAAGATGAAATTATTGGAAAATAAAATTGCTCTAATTACGGGAGCAAGCAGAGGCATTGGGGAAGCAATTGCAATAAAATTTGCTGAACAGGGTGCATCTATAGCTTTTACTTATTTATCATCAGAAGAGCGTGCCAAACAACTTGAAGAGAAGCTAAGCGCACTAGGCGTAAAAGCTAAGGGATATAAAAGTGATGCAGGCGACTTTAAAGCAGCAGAACAACTTGCCAATGATGTTGTAAAAGATTTTGGCAACATAGATATATGTGTAAATAATGCTGGCATCAGTAGAGATAATCTACTATTACGTCTTACACCAGAACAATGGGATGAAGTAATGCAAGCCAACCTAAAAAGCGTATTCAACCTAACTAAGCAAGTTATAAAACCAATGATGAAAGCCCGTAGCGGTAGCATTATAAACTTAAGCTCAGTGGTAGGTGTAAAAGGAAATGCAGGCCAGGCAGCATATGCAGCTTCCAAGGCTGGTATTTTAGGTTTCACTAAAAGCATAGCACAGGAAGTAGGTAGTCGCAACATCCGCTGCAATGCCATTGCGCCAGGCTTTATTGAAACAGATATGACCCACTACTTAAAAGACGGTGGTGCAGAAAAATGGTTTGAAAAAATTCCTCTAGGTCGTTTTGGAAAAACTGATGACGTAGCTAATACAGCATTATTTTTAGCGAGCGATATGAGTGCTTATATAACGGGACAAGTATTAAACGTTTGCGGAGGCATGGCACTCTAGATAATACATATGTATGCATTCATGCTGCTAGCAAATAACATATGTTGTCTTTTGCTAAAGTAGTATACTAAAATTTATGGATGCCATACTTTTAAGTTAACTTTGTATACTTAAATTACTAATAATGCAAAAATTACATGCTGCTATAACAGCTGTAGGTGGCTTTGTACCAGAATATAAACTTACAAATGCCGAACTTGAAACCATGATGGACACCACTGATGAGTGGATTCAGACAAGAACAGGCATAAAAGAAAGAAGAATATTAAAGGGTGAAGGTAAAGGTAGTAGCGATATGGCTGTTGAAGCTGTTAAGGTACTACTGGAGAAGCGTGGTATAGCACCAACAGAAATTGACTTGGTAATATGTGCTACTACTACCCCTGACATGCAGTTTCCGGCTACCGCTAATGTTATATCTGACAAAGCGGGACTAAGTAACGCTTGGGGCTTTGACATAAATGCGGCCTGTAGTGGATTTTTATATTCCCTTACTGTAGCTACACAGTTTATAGAAACTGGCAGACACAAGAAAGTAATAGTAATAGGTGTAGATAAAATGAGTTCTATAATGAACTATGAAGATAGAACTACATCAATCATATTTGGAGATGGAGCTGGTGCAGTATTGCTAGAACCAACTACTGAAGACTTTGGTATTATTGATTCCGTACTTCGCTCAGACGGAAGTGGCAGAGCTCATCTACACCAAAAAGCAGGAGGATCAGTAAAACCAGCAAGTATTGAAACTGTAATGAATAAAGAACATTACGTGTATCAAGAAGGTCAGTATGTTTTCAAGTTTGCAGTTAAAAACATGGCAGATGTTGCGGCTGAAATAATGGAGCGCAATAGCTTAACTGCTGATGATGTAGCATGGTTAGTTCCACATCAGGCCAATAAACGTATTATTACTGCCACTGCCGACAGAATGGGCTTACCGTACGAAAAAGTAATGGTAAACATTGAAAAGTATGGTAATACTACCAATGGTACCCTTCCATTATGCTTGTGGGAATGGGAAAACCAATTACGCAAAGGCGATAATATAGTACTTGCCGCTTTTGGTGGAGGCTTTACTTGGGGTGCTACTTATATTAAGTGGGCATATGACTCTAAGTAATAAGTAGACCAATATTGGTAAAATATGATATTTAGCAGTAGCTTATTGTTTATATACTTTAGATTAATAGTATGCTACAACTGTAAAAAAATATTATTTTAGGCTTTATTTTTGAATAAAGATTTAATACTTTAGCTATTCAATTTAGAAATATGAAAGCAATGCGCAGCATTCTGGTTACAACAATATTAACATTAGGAGTATTATTCGGAGTATTCTATTCATCATGTACTAAGGACGATTGCAATAATGTAGTTTGCCAAAACGCAGGTGCTTGCGATGGTGGAAGATGCATTTGTGCTGCCGGATTTTATGGAGACAAATGTGAATTGCCAATACGTAATTTATTAATAGGAACATACAACGGTGGTGATAGCTGCACAAAAAATGGTGGTGAGTACGCTCAGTATGGTATTAAATTCTTAGCTGATCCTAATCCTAAAATCTTAAATAGAATGGTGTTAAAAAACATATTGAATAATCCGGTGGACAGTGCTATTTGCACAATGGTTACTAACGATTCATTTGTTTTTAACGGTGCTAATAATAGTATCACTTACCGTGGTTCAGGAAAATTCATTAAAGATTCTCTTTTTATGAGTTATAATGTACAGTTTGATACTGTAAACTATGACTGTAAATTCTTTGGTCTAAAATATTAGAATTCAAAAAGTACTATATCATGAACTGGCCGACAAATGTCGGTCAGTTTTTTTATTATGCTATTTTGCGAGGACAAATACAATTTAGGACTTTCACTTTCAAGAATAATACTCCTACAAATAATCACACTTCACAACATATAAGTTTACATAATTCGTAATGTACTAGCAGACAATATTATCTTTGGGTTAAATATATTTCAAATGAAACAATTGTATTCAAAATTATTGTTGCTATTCTTCTTACTAACTTCTAATTTTTATGCTAATGCACAAACAACAGTAGCCATAGTAGCAAACCCAGGAGATACTATTTGCGAAGGATCGCTTGTAAGATTTAGAGCCTTCGGAGATTCTTTAGTAGTTTTTCCACCTCCCCCACCCGATACTACACATCAGTACATATGGTACGTAAATGGCGTAGCATCCGGCGCACCTGGAGTAATGTACCCAAGCAGCACATTGGCTAATGGAGATGTGGTATACTGTGTTATGCTAAACGCAACAGGAGACACAGTTATAGACACTTCTAACTATATTACTATGACTGTATACCCTTCGATACATCCTGGACCTATAGTAGGACCAGACAGTGTATGCTTGGGTAGTAGTATAACATTATCAGATAGCGTAACCGGCGGTGTATGGCATTCTAACAATACTTCTGTGTTTACAATAGACCCTAGTACTGGCGTGCTTACAACTGTAGCACCTGGAGTAACACGTGCTGTGTATACTACAAGTAATGGTATATGTAGCGATAGTGTACGTTTAAGAATACGTGTTCAAGTACCTGGAGGACCAATTATGGGACCAACTACTGTGTGTATTGACTCTATGTTTCGCTTAACCGATACTGCGCGTGGCGGACAATGGAGTGTATCGGACTCTACAATAGCTAATTTAGTAGCACCATTCGGGCTATTTGGTGCACTATCTGCTGGCACAGTAAATGTGTATTATCATGTAGATAATGCATGTGGCATATTTGATGACACTTTAGCAATAAGTATAATTAACTGCGATACTGTGGCAAGTGTAAACAATGTAACAACTACCATAAACGGCTTATATATTTATCCTAATCCCAATGATGGTAGCTTCAGCATTTCATTTAATTCTACTACAGAAACTTCAGGCATACTATCTATAACAGATGTAACCGGACGCAGTATGTTAAATAAATCTATTTTTAGTAACAAAACATTTACCGAAGTTCCAAAGTTGTCTTCAGGTATGTACTTTATTACTATACACACCCCTACCAATATCTATACAGAAAAACTGATTATTAAGTAATATCACTTACGTAAAAAATAACATAATCCCTTTGCTAAAAGCATAGCAAAGGGATTATTATTTAAGTAAGAGCGGATTGATTTTATAAAGCTAATTTTACACTATTAAGTTCTAAAAACTGCTTCGCAAAAAATGAATGTTCTTATTAAAAAAGTCATAGTATTTCTAGCTTTATCAATAACTGTATTTGCAGTAAAGTACAATAGCATAGCACAAGATAAGAAGAACAAAAAAATAGTAATTGATGGCCCCGTAATGAAAATAAAACCTATTAGTGGGGTAGATACCAATAATACAATACCGGTAGATTCTTTTACACAAATTTTAAGAGTATCTACAGCACCAGAATTTTATTTTAGATATCAAAAAACTGTAGCAGATAGTATCTATGAATATGAGTGCTACACAAAGAAAGATAGCCTAATACCTTATGTAACCAATTTTGATGAAGTAGCCTACTTTTCTCTAATTAGAACATACGTTGATGTAACCCATACCTATAAAGACAAAGAAGGTATAGAACAGCCATTACCAGTAAAAACTATTGAGTTTAGGTATGATAAAAAAGGTAAAAACAAATGGATGACTGTAGATTATAGTACTAAACAATATGTAGAACTTACTGAATACAAAGACGAAATAGTATCTACCGATACTACATATATAGAAGACAGAATACACCACGTAATTTATACAGATGTACTGAATCTATATAGAGTAAAACCTGCCGGAGAATAGTTAGTCTTTTATAGCCACTCTTCATTCAGTTGCTGCAGATAAGTAGCGTTATTGGTTAGTTCTGCTAATTTATAAATAACGCGCTCTACTAAAGCATCAGGACATGAAGCACCCGAAGTAATCATTACTGTTAATGATGAAGTGTTATTTAAATAACCAGAAGTAGTAAGCACTTGATGTGTATGCTGGTTATAGTGGGTTACTTCACTAGCCGTAATACATGATTCATTTTCAATGTAATAGGTTGGCAATTTTAATTCGCATAGCTCAGCCAAGTGAGATGTGTTTGAACTATTATACCCACCTATTACCAAAGCAAAATCCGCCTCATGTTCTAGCATTGCATTTACCGCAGTTTGGTTATCGTTGGTAGCATAGCATAGTGTATCTCTTGTGTCTGCTACCCTACTAGCCGACAACTCAGCTGGAGTATTATAATAACTAAGGGTTACTTGCCTAAGATAGTCTGCAATAGCTTGGGTTTCTGTAGCTAACATTGTTGTTTGGTTAACTACACCAATACGTTGTAGATGTAGTGTAACATCAAATCCCTCAGAATATTGGCCCTTAAAATCTATATAGAATTGCTCTGCCGGCAATTCTCCAACAATATACTTTGCCAGCAGTTGGGTTTGAGCCATATCCTTAACTACTATTGTAGGGGTATGCGCTCTACTGTGACTAAATGTTGCTCTTGTTTCTTCATGCCCAGGCTTTCCGTGTACCACAATGGTATATCCATCTTCTCCTATTTTGGCTGCTCTATTCCATACCTTTTCTACAAAAGGGCAAGTAGTTTCATATTTTGCCGGGTCTATTCCTTTTTCTCTAAGCAACTGCTCTAACTCTAAAGTAGTACCAAATGCAGGAATGACCACAATATCGGCTGAAGTAATCTCATCCCAGCTTAATAGCATTTCTCCTTTAGTATCCATAATAAATCGGACACCTAGAGAAAGTAAATCCTCGTTTACCCCTGGGTTATGAATCATTTCACTTAGCAAAAAGACTCTTTTATCAGGATTTTCAGATACTGCACGAAAGGCAATTTCAATAGCATTCTCCACCCCGTAACAAAACCCAAAGTGACGCGCCATAACAACTTTAAGAGAGCCAATGTTTAAAATAGTTGGCGAGTGGTCTTTCTTAAGTTTATCTTGAGCTTTACGCTTTTGTTTTATGGCTGTAACCAATGGGCTACGATAATGTACCGGAACGTTAAATGATTTCATGCTTTGTAAAAATAGTTATTAAAAAACGTGCAGCTTATTGAATTTACCTACTTTAACATTGGGTGACGCTTGAACTCGATAGTTCTATCGAATAAATACCTATAAGTAGTTAATACCCTGCTCCTGTAAGTACCTAGACTTTCAGCAATATTTATCATTTTAGGATTAAAATCGCCTATCCATTGCATTTCGTAATCTTTATACTTAGATACTTTTTGAATATGCCTAGCACCTTCAACAATCATATATGCATCAATTCCCTTACCTTGAAACTCAGGTATAATGCCAAAGGCCATACCTACAAAACGCGAACACTTACCTGTTTTAAGCATCCAGAAAAACTTTAGTTTTTCCCAAAGACCAAACTTGCCATCTAAGTGTTTGAAAAACTGATTTAAGTCGGGTAAGTTTAACCAAAATGCTATTGGCTCCTCCTTATAGTATACAAACCATATAATATTCTCATCTATAACAGGCTTCATTTTAGCAAACATCTTGGCCACTTGCTTTTCTTCTAAAGTCTTTCCTCCACCATGACCTGCCCATGCCTTGTTATATATATAAGTAAAGTCTTTCACATATTTAGATAAATCAGACTTCCTTAGCATTTGGGCACTATACCCATTATCTATAGCTATGGCATCGTGGCGTATAAAAAATTTGTCTTGTAACTTACTATCAACATCAAGTGCAAAACATATTTGATTGAAATAACACTTAAATCCATAGTTTTCAAACAAGTCTTTATAATATGGCGGATTATAATTCATACAATAAAGCGGACTGTAATACCCCTCTACCAAAAGCCCCCACCATCTATCTCTTTCTCCAAAATTTATAGGACCATCCATAGCTTCCATACCACGCTCTTGCAACCAGTGCTTGCAATGGTTCAGCATAAAATCAGCAGCGGCTTGGTTATTGATACACTCAAAAAAACCAATACCACCTGTAGGCTGTTCTTGTTTATATTGTTTATTTACAAATGCAGCAATTCTTCCAATAGACTTGCCGGTATCATCCTTCAATATCCAACGAGAACATTCACCTCTTTTAAAAAATTTATTTTTTTCAATATCAAATATCTCTTCAATATCCTTGTACATTGGTTTTATCCAATTAGGATCACCCATATAGATATTATCTGCAATTTGTAAAAACTCTTTAACGTCATTACTAGTCTTTACTTCAAGCATTTGCATAAGCTCGGCAATTGTTAGTTTTAAGGCGTTAAGGTACATTATTTTTTGCAGTAGGATTTTTTATAAAAAGCTAAAACCTACTTTTAAAAGTGTGTACCTAGCAAATCTTAAAAAATGGGGTTATTTTTGAAGCAACGTGCAATTACCCATTTTCATAGCGGGCAGATATCTGCTAAAACAGAAGAATGCGTTTTCTTTCATAATAAGGCTAGCTATAGGTGCCACAAGCCTAAGTGTGGCTATTATGATTATTTCACTAGCAGTATCTGCCGGATTTTTATCTACTATAAAGGAAAAGCTGTACAGTTTTACCGGGCACGTACATATTGCACCCTTTGGGCCAGATGCAGAAGCATCGCTTATAGTAAATCCCATAGACTGGGATGCAAACTTGATAAAAGAAGTAAGAAAAATTCCGCATGTAAATGATATTATACCCTTTGCTGAACGCCCTGTGATTATACAAGCAGGAAGCAACATGGAAGGCATAAAGCTAAAAGGGGTGCCAACAAACTATCAGCTACCCGGTAGCATATCTCTTAAAGGCAACCTATTTAAAAGGACTGATACTGGCTATTCAAAGCAAATAGTATTATCGGAGAATATGGCGAACCGATTAGATGTAGGTATTGGAGAAACTGTTTTACTAGAATTTTTCTCAGAAGGAAGCCTACCTAGACTGCGCAAACTTACAGTATCAGGCATATATCATAGTGGTATGGCTGAAATAGAAAAATATTACGCAATTTGCGATATAAAACTACTACAGCGGCTAAATAATTGGGATTCGACTAAAATAAATGCCTATCAAATATATTTAGATGATAATAAATATGCCGACACCGTTGCAAACTTCATACACTATAACTTGATAGACCCACCTGTGGGAGTGACCACTACTACTGAAAATTATCAGGATATATTTAGTTGGCTAAACCTATTAAAAACCAATACTAAGGTATTGCTGATAATTATGGGAATAGTGGCTATCATAAACATGGGTAGTGTTATAGTAATACTAATAGTAGATCGAACCTCTATGGTAGGGCTACTAAAAGCATTGGGGATGCCCAATGCAAGTATTATGAAAATTTTCCTTAGTATGTCCGGAATTATTAGCGGTATAGGGATACTATTAGGCAATATATTTGGGCTAGGCTTATGTGTGTTACAAAATACATTTGGAATCATACAATTGCCAGAAGACACCTACTATATGAAATATGCACCCATAAAAATAATATGGTGGCAAATAGTAGCTACTGATATCATTACATTAGTAATATGCATATTATGCATGTGGATTCCAGCGTTGTATATTAGAAGAATACAACCGGCTAAAGCCTTACAGTTTAAATAAGCACAATGACTAACAAAGAAGCCTACATAAAATTATGTGTTGCCCAACAAGAAATACCCTTGTTTGGCAAGCCATGGTGGCTAGACATTGTGTGCAAAAAATGGGATGCTGTATTAGCTTGTAAAGGTGAAGAAACCATAGGGGCTTGGGCTTATCCTGTAGAGCAAAAGCTAGGTATAAATATAATGAGGACCCCTACCTTAACACCCTACCTTGGACCGGTAGCTTTTATTCCTAAAGATGTAAAGGAGTCTAACAAAGATGGCTATGAGCATGATATAATAGAACAGCTATTAGAACAACTTCCACATACAGATGTATGCTATACTGCAATACATCCCGGCATTAAGCAAGTAGGATTGTTTAAACAATATGGATATACAGTAGATGTTCAGCAAACATTTCACATAAATCTAAAAGAAACTGAAAATACCCTATGGGGTAACTTAAAGAAAGCTACACAGAAAAATATAGCTACAGGCCAGAAAGAACTGACCATTACAAATGACGACTTTCTATTAGATACATTACATGAGTACCATAAACATACTTTACAACAAAAAAAGAAAAATACGCATTACTCAAAAGAAGTTTTGAGCGAACTATACAAAGCCTGTAAAGATTATAACTGCGGAAAAATATGGGCAGCATCGGAAGGCGGGCAAATAGAAGCTATTATATGGACAGTATGGGATAGCAATTGTTGCTATTATTTAATGGGTAGTCAAAGACCCGGAAGTACCAACTTTAAAGCTATGAGCTACCTATTATGGAGTGCTATACTAGAAAGTAAAAACAAAGGTTTAATAACTTTTGATTTTGAAGGTAGCATGGACCCAGGAGTAGAAAAATTCTTTAGAAATTTTGGGGGAGAGCGACAACTATATTTAATCTTAAAAAAGAATAATTCCAAAATCTGGAAAATCAAGCAATTCTTGAAGCTATAATACAACGCTACTAATCAATACTATACAAATTCACTATAGTCTCATTTGAAATTTTTGTTAACAAAAGTTTTGTTGTTCAATAGTATTTTATTAACTTGTTGAACCCGTAACTAACTAATAATGAGCACTTTATTACAAAATCGGATTACTGAAATTATAAAACAATCTATTGATGAGGTAATATGGTGTATTGATGCCAACTCTCTAAACGTACTATTTGCTAACGATGCTTGTTATAGACTATTAGGCTATACTCCAGAACAGGTAATGGCAGATAGAAATATATTTTTAAAAATACTACATCCTGAAGATAAAGAATTATACTATTCATGGATAGAAGAAGCTATTACAAATGGCAGAAGCACCAAGGAATTTAGACTACACCACATAAATGGTGATATAAAAACAGTAAGAGGGAATGCGATATATACTAAAGGTAGACCAGGCGTACCAGACACCTTAACGGGAATTGCGGTAGATATTACTGAACATAAAGCATTAGAAACTCAACTGATAAAAAAATCGGAAGAGACCTCAAACATATTAGAAACCATTACCGAGGCTTTTCTATCCATTAGACCAAGCGGATTTATTGTTTATGCCAATAGTGCCTGCAAAAGAATATTAAATGTACACGACCGGGAGCTAACCGGACAGAATATCTTCGATGCTATACCAGACTTGAAAGGAACTGAGTTTGAAAAAATATTTGATGAATATAAGATGATGGGTAAAGGTGGTTGTTTTGACGCCTATTTACCATCAAGCCACAAGCATCTTTCAGGGTGCACACAACCCTATCACGAGATATTATCAGTATTCTTTAACGACGTTACAGAAAATGTAAGAACTCAGCAGGAGTTGATAGAACGCAACAATATGCTGAATGCGGTTTTTGAGAGTATTGAAGGTTCTTTATGGCTAGTTGACACTCAAAAATGCCTATTAGCATACAATGAGCACTTTAGAGAAAAATACAAACTAATATCGGGCAATGAACCTGTAAAAGGTATTGAGTTATACAGCTTTTTAGACGAGAAATCTAGAACAGAACGAGAAAATCAACTGAACAAAGCCCTTAAAGGAGAAATAGGTTTATGTTATCCTGTATACTCTTTAAATGGAGAAGAAAAATATTTCAGAACTGTATTTACTCCCATACTTAATGAGAAAAAAACTGTTACCGGTGTAGTTGGCTATTCAATAGATATTACTGCTAAAAGAATGTCTGAATATGCGTTACTGGAAAGCAGGGAACAACTAAAATTATTTATAAAAAACAGCCCTGCTGCATTAGCTATGTTAGATACTGATATGAACTATCTACTAGCTAGCGACAAATGGTATAAAGATTTCAACATTGAACCCGGAAGCGTTATTGGGAAAAATCATTATGAACTTTTCCCACATTTGCCGGCACGGTGGAAAGAAATACATAGCAGGTGCTTAAAAGGAAATATAGAGAAGTGTGAAGAAGATACATTCGTTAGAGCTAACGGAACTCATGAATGGCTGAAATGGGAAATACACCCTTGGTATAAAGCATCGGGTGAGCCTGGAGGTATAATAGTATTTACAGAACTGATTACCGAGAAAAAACTAGAGCAACTACAAAAAGAACGACTAACAAACGACTTGCTTCAGAGAAATAAAGACTTAGAGCAGTTTGGCTATATAGTCTCACATAACCTACGGTCTCCTTTAGCCACAATTGTAGGACTATCAAAATTATTTATAGAGGAACAGCTAAATAATGACGAAGTAAAAGAACTATCTGAAGGTATTTATGAAAGCTCTCGTTGCCTAGACGATGTAATAAGAGATTTAAACCAAATATTACAAACTCGCAGAAAAGTAGGAGAACGAAAAGAGAATGTTGTGTTTAGCGAACTAGTAAGTGAAATACAACAGATAAGCGCACTAGACCAACTAAGTACACCAGTGATTTTTAAAACAAACTTTGAACATAAAAATGATTTACTAGCCCTAAAAAGCTATATGCGAAGCATTTTTTACAATTTAATATCGAATAGTATAAAATACGCTAAACCCGATGAAACTACTACTATAGAAATTAAGAGTAGTGTAAAGAACAATAAAGTATACTTAACTTTTAAAGACAATGGAATAGGTATAGATTTAGAGAGAAATAAGGATAAAATATTTGGTCTGTATAAACGCTTTCATACTGGTGTGGCTGATGGTAAGGGTATAGGTCTATATATGGTAAAAACACAAGTAGAAACACTAGGTGGTGAAATAAATGTAAGAAGTACACTGGGAAAGGGTACTGAATTTATAATTGCGCTACCGCTTGAAACAGAAGATGTGTTAGTAGTATAACATACTTACCATACCCAAATAGCTATATAGTGAGTACCTTTAGCTATACTAAAAATATTTTCATGACCGTGCAAATAAAAAATATGGTCTGTAGCAGGTGTATAGCTGCAGTAAAACAGATATTTGACGACTTGGAGATTGTATACAGTTCAATAGGTCTAGGTTATGTAGAGATTAGAGAAAATTCTTTAAGTACAGCTACCGAGCACCGACTCAATGTTAGACTACTGGAACTAGGATTTGAAAAGCTAGATGATCAGAAAAGTAAAACTATAGAACAAATTAAAAGCATCATCATTCAGGAAATTCATCATTCGCAAACGCCAAGCATACTTAAATATAGCGAACTGATAGTACAGCATCTGCACTATGACTATGCTTATCTAAGCAGTTTATTTTCATCTAGTGAAGGCATTACTATAGAGCAGTATATTTTGCAGCAAAAAACTGAGCGGATAAAAGAACTGTTGGTATACAACGAAATGAATCTCACCGATATTGCAGAAAACATGGGCTATAGTAGTATAGCGCATTTATCTGCTCAGTTTAAAAAGATTACAGGAATGACTCCTAGTCAATTTAAAAAGAACGGCATAAGATCGCGTAAGCCTATAGATTCAAATCTTTCGCAACAAAAAATTATATAAGCAATACACAAAATGGTGTAAAAATACCTTGTAATAAAAGCAGGATATTTGCAGTATCATTTTTTACATGAAAAAAGAAAAGAAAATATTCCCTGTAACAGGAATGACCTGTGCATCTTGCGCCAATAGTGTTGAAAAAACAATAAACGGGCAAAAAGGTGTATACAACGCTGCGGTAAATTATGCTAACGCATCAGCCGTAATTGATTTTAATCCGGAAGAAGTAAACCTAAAAACAATACAAAAAGCAGTAAACGCAATTGGATATGGACTGATAGTTGAGGACAATGTTACGCCTGCAGCTATAGAAGCCATAGAAGAAAAAAAGTATAAAAAGCTACTACGAAATACCATATGGGCAATTGTTTTAACTACACCACTTATGGTAATCAGCATGGTGTTTATGCATATGCCTTTTGCTAACTATATTATGTGGGCACTTGCTACCCCAGTATTGTTTTTGTTTGGCAAGCAATTTTATGTTACTGCATGGAAACAAGCTAAAAGCCGAAGTGCCAATATGGATACCCTAGTAGCACTAAGTACAGGTATTGCATATGGCTTTAGTATATTTAATACACTATTTCCTCATGTATGGATGCATGTGGGCGTGCACGCACCCATATACTTTGAGGCATCGGCTGTAGTGATAACATTTATACTGCTCGGGAAACTGTTAGAAGAAAAAGCCAAGGCGTCTACATCTTCTGCCATAAAAAAGCTAATGGGGCTACAACCTGATACCGTTAACAGACTAACGCCAAACGGAAATGAAGAACTAGTGGGATTGAGCGAGGTAGAGGTTGAAGATACAATTATTGTCAAGCCAGGTGAAAAAATTCCGGTAGACGGAATTGTTACATCGGGGAACTCATACGTAAATGAAAGTATGATTACCGGAGAACCAATAGCTGTACTAAAAACAGCGGGCGACAAAGTATTTGCAGGCACCATTAATCAAAAAGGAAGTTTTCAGTTTAAGGCAGAGAAGGTGGGCAAGGATACTATGCTGGCACACATCATAAAGAAAGTGCAGGAAGCGCAGGGTTCTAAAGCTCCAATGCAGAAGATGGCAGATAAAATAGCCGGTATATTTGTCCCTGTAGTTCTCGCGGTAGCTCTTCTAACAGGGGTTTTATGGATGGCTTTGGCTAAAGAAAATGCTTTAGAACATGCCTTACTATCTACCATAACAGTACTAGTTGTAGCCTGCCCTTGTGCTCTAGGTCTTGCTACACCAACAGCAGTAATAGCCGGAGTGGGTAAAGGCGCTGAATACGGAATACTAGTAAAAGATGCTGAGAGCCTAGAAAAAATACACCAAATAGACACTATAGTGCTAGACAAAACAGGCACCATTACAGAAGGTCTGCCTCAGGTTATAGATATAGCTTGGCTAAAGAATACTGACACATCAGCACTATCAGCTATTGCTCTAGGTATGGAAATGAAATCTGAGCATCCTCTTGCTACAGCAGTAACCTCTTTCTTCAAATCGCTACAAATAGAACCGGCAGAAATAAATTCGTTTAGCAGTATTACGGGTAGTGGAGTTACTGCTTTGCATAGTGGGACTATATACTTCATAGGCAGTTGGAAACTGCTTACAGAAATGAATATAAGAATAGTACCTGAGCTGGAACAAAAAGCCAAAGAATGGACTACAAATGCGAATACCGTTGTTTGGCTATGCAATTCATTTGAAGCCCTGTGTGCCATAGCTATAGCCGATAAAGTAAAATCAGAATCAGCAGCAGCAATACAACTGCTAAAAAATGAAGGGATAGCCGTACACATGTTAACTGGTGACAATTTTCAAACTGCATATGCTGTGGCTGCTGAGGCAGGAATAACTTCTTATATATCTGATGTATCTCCACAACAGAAAGCTGACTTTATAAAAAATCAACAGAAAGAAGGACATATTGTTGGAATGGCAGGAGATGGCATAAACGATAGCCAAGCATTAGCCCAGGCAGATGTAAGCATAGCTATGGGCACAGGTTCTGATATTGCCATGGATGTAGCAGGTATGACTCTAATGTCATCGGACTTAAAAAAGATTGCAACAGCTATTAATATTTCTAGACTTACCGTTAAAACAATTCACAGTAATCTGTTTTGGGCGTTTGCTTACAATGTAATAGCTATACCTGTAGCTGCCGGCATCTTATATCCTGTAAATGGATTTTTACTAAATCCTATGATTGCAGGCGCTGCAATGGCACTAAGCTCAATATCGGTAGTAATGAATAGTTTAAGACTTAAATGGAAAAAGATAGAAGCTTAACATGATTTTAGACATCTACATACATATCAACTATTAAAATCTTTATCTTTGTTCTTGTAAATGAAAAAACTACTTTCCATATTATTTGCAATATTATATGCTGTTACCTCTACAGGCGCAACAGTATATACACACTATTGCATGGGAGAGATAGTGCAAGTAGCCCTGCACGAACACCAAGGCGACAGTTGCGAAAACTGTGGCATGGATAAGGAAGAAAGTGAAGGATGCTGCAAAGATGAGTTAACAATACTGAAAGCAGGTGAACATAAATTAGGTGTAGAAGATATTGTATCACCAATACTGTTAGTAGCTACCCTTCCAGAAAACACATCTTTTTATTACAAGGAAAATACGACAACTAGAATTATTGAGCCAAGAATACATTGTAATGTTTCTTTGCCCTATAACATACCCAAATCCTGTCCAGAATACATTTTCATTCGGAACTTAAGAATATGATTTAATTAAGTGCATACGAGCAAAGTGGGTAAAAGATATACCCATTGATAAAATCACACTTAATATTTAATTAATCAACTTCTTAAAGACAAAACAATGAAAAAAATAATCGTTTTAATATCAGCAGTTTTCTTTTCTGCTACTTCTTTACTTGCAGCGTCTAAAACCGAAAAAATTAAGGTATCTGGCAACTGCGGACAATGTGCTAAAACCATAGAAACAGCAGCTAAAAAAGCAGGAGCCTCTAGCGCCATTTGGGATAAAAAAAGTAAAGTACTTACCGTGACATACGATGACGGCAAAACTAACAATGAAACTATACAAAAGGGTGTAGCAGCATCTGGCTACGACACAGAGAAATTTGTTGGCGATATGAAAGCCTACAAAAACTTACACTCTTGTTGCCAATACGACGGCAAAAAGTAGGCTATTCATTCTTCTAATTTATCCCAAAAACAACAAGTACATGAAACGTATAATTTTCATAATGGCATTGCTATGCTATAATATAGCTAATGCACAAATAAAACATATTGACTTAACAGCTAGCGGGCTTACATGCAGCATGTGTAGTAAAGCTATTTACAATGCACTACTAAAAGTAAAATACATTGATAAAATAGATGTAAATATTGAGGCATCAACTTATAGTATAAGTGTAAAAAATGATGCACCTGTAGAAATAGATGCTATAAAAAAAGCTGTACAAGATGCAGGGTTTGCAGTTGCTAGCATGAAAATTACGGCTAACATACCTAGCACAACAATTGAAAATGATACACATTTAGATATAGCAGGCAACACTGTACACTTTGTAAATGTGGCTAAAAAAGATTTTTCAGGAGACCTTACATTTAAGATAGTAGACAAGAATTACGTAACTATTGCTGAACACAAAAAGTATGGTAAGTTTACCAAGCTGAAGTGTTATGAAACGGGGTATATGGATAGCTGTTGCCCTAATGGCAAACAAAAAGCAAAACGTGTATACCATGCTACGATATAAAGTACTGCTGTTTTTGCTGGTAGTATCTTGTAGTAAAAGTATTGCACAAGAGCTATTTGTATACTCAGACCCGGCTAGTAACATGCCTTCAAAATCAATAGGATTTAGAGCTACTAACTGGATGATGCAAGAAATAAAAACTAACAACATCAACTACCACCTGATACCCGAAGTAATGATAGGCATTAACCATAAACTAATGTTTCATGCTGAAGCTTTTTTAAGTAATAGAGATAAGAGTTTTGTAGCTGAGGGTGGCGGTGCCTATTTAAAATATAGGTTCCTAAGTCGCGACAATGTGTATAGACACTTTAGAATGGCTGCATATAGCAGAATATCTTACAACAATAGCGAAGTGCACCAAGAAGAGCTTAGTACATTTGGGCATAACAGTGGTTACCAATTGGGAATGATAGCTACACAGCTATTACACAAAACAGCATTGTCGACTAACTGCTATTATGAACAAGCAATAAATAATAAAAGTGACGCAGACTACAGTAGGCCGTTAACTCAGTATGCCTATAATTACATGCTGTCTGCCGGCAGGCTAATGTTGCCCAAAGCTTACAATAGCTACAAACAAACCAATATAAACATAATGCTTGAACTTATTGGGCAAATAGCACCAGAAAGGAATTTGCACTATGTTGATATTGCTCCGTCTATCCAGTTTATATTTAATAGTCAAACCAGGCTAGATATAGCCTGGAGAAAAGAACTGTATAGCAATATGTATAGAACTGCACCTAATGGAATTTTGCTAAGAGTAGAGCATCTGGTATTTAATGCCCTTAAAAGATAAAGGCAAATTGTACTTTTAGTGCATGAAAGCAAAAAGAGGTCTAATTAGTGGAATAGTACTAATGCGATGTCCGAAATGTAGAGAAGAATTTATATTCAAAAACAGAAGCTATTTTCCGCTTAATGAAATGGTAGACTTAAAAAAAGAGTGTACTATATGCAGACAAAAATTAGTAGCCGAAAAGAATAACGGAGCTGGCATTAATTATGTATTGACCATTATGATCTTTATATTGAATTTAGCTTGGTATTGGCCAATATTTGGGCTTACTTATAAAGACAATAGTGTTTACTATTTTTTAGGTAGTAGCACACTGGTTGCACTGATATTACAGCCCTTGCTGATGCGCTTTTCAAGAGTTATATACTTGTATATATTTGCTTACTTCAGCTATGATGCACAACAAAAAGACTAGATGGCAATCATCTAGTCTTTTTGTTAAAAGGGCAAATTAAAATCGATGTTACACCTTAGATATCTTTATAAGATTGGTAGGAAGATGATCTTTTACAGGAGTGCTACCTGTATTAACAACCACATCACCAGACTGTAACAATCCTTTATCCTTTAAAAAATTTATCTGGTCAGCAATAGTATCATCCATGCTTTCCTCTTTATCATAATAAAAAGCCTGAACACCCCAGCTTAGACTCAACTGATTAACCAGTGACGGTGTTTTTGTGAACACATATAATGGTGCATGAGGACGGTAGCTTGATAACATAAAACCAGTATAACCAGATTGTGTCATACCAATTAAAGCATTAGCTTTCACATCTTCAGCTATCTGGCAAGCATTATAACACAGTGCATCACTTAAAAATGAAGGAGAATGAGGCTGAGGAACCAGGTTTCTGTTATACACAGTTTCTTCTTTTTCCACCTCATTAATGATACTTACCATTGTACGTACTACCCTATCAGGATACTGGCCCATAGCCGTCTCACCACTAAGCATAACTGCATCAGCACCTTCTAAAACGGCATTTGCAACATCAGTAATTTCGCTTCTGTTAGGCCTGGTTCTGTCTATCATACTCTCCATCATTTGAGTAGCAATGATTACAGGCTTGGCACGATGTATACATTTACGCACAATAGTGCGCTGTATCATAGGTATTTGCTCTAAAGGCAGCTCTACACCTAAATCGCCACGAGCTACCATAACAGCGTCTGATGCTAAAATAATCTCTCTTAATTGTTTTAATGCTTCAGGCTTCTCAATTTTAGAAATGATTTTTGCGTTGCTATTTTTAGACTTCAGTATACTTCTTAATGACGTTACATCTTCCGGACGGCGCACAAATGAAAGTGCCACCCAGTCTATACCTTGACTTATAATAAAGTCTAAATCGTTCAAATCTTTTTCAGATAAAGAAGGAAGCGAGACATTTGTATCAGGTAGATTAACACCTTTCTTTGAGGTCAGTAATCCAGAAGTTAAAACCTCTACCTTTACTCTATTGTCTTGAGTTATCTCTTTTACTAGCACTTCAATTTTACCATCGTCCAGCAATATTTTTTCACCTATTCTTACGTCTAAATAAAAATTAGGGTAAGAGATGTATATATTATCTAGTGTGCCTACACACTTCTCAGATGTAAAGTAAAATTCATCTCCCTTTTTTAAATTAAGGCCACCTTCTACAATCTCGCCTACTCTTAATTTAGGTCCTTGAAGATCTGCTAGAATAGCAATGTTAAAAGGAAAAGTTTCATTGATTGCTTTAATGTGTTCTATTACTTTCTGATGTTCGGCATGTGTACCATGAGAGAAGTTAAGTCTGAATACATTTACGCCTTCTTGAACCAACGCTAGTAACTTTTCATAAGTATTACAAGCGGGGCCAACAGTAGCAATAATCTTTGTTTTGTGTAACATGAAAAATGTTGTGTTATGCGAAAAATACAATTAGGGATATACTATTAAACTGCCTGCAACTCCTCCCAGTATTCTGCGGCTCTTCTAGTATGTGGTATTACAATAGTGCCACCAACTATATTAGCTACTGCAAATATCTCATACATCTCGGCGGTAGTAATTCCTTGCTCATAACACTTTCCTAAATGATACTTTATACAGTCATCGCAACGAAGAACCATGCTAGCTACAAGGCCCAACATCTCCTTAGTTTTTGTAGACAATGCCCCCTCTGCATATGTATTGGTATCTAAATTAAACAGGCGATTGATAACTAAGTTTTGTTTGCTAAGTATCACCTCATTCATTTTAGCTCTGTACTCGTTAAACTCTTCTACTTTATTCATGGTTATGTTTTTACAATTAATTTAATAATGTCTTTTCCATCTAATGGCGTAGGCCAAATAAAAGTTGAAATCAAAAATAGCATTCTTATCTCCTTTACCATATCCGGATACATATAGCGGAGCTAAGTCCTTAAATTCGCTATTATTTAATAAAAACTTACCTCTAATATTCCAACCGGCCATTATACCCTTATACAGCTCCACCCTAACGCCTCCGGTAATTTCTAGCCAATAGCCCATAAAATTTTTAGAGGGGACTATTCCCCCCGTACTACCCCATACAGAATCTACAACAGTATATTGAGCACTACTACGCTCTATAGAAGTGGCACCTAGCCTTAACCCCATAAACATCCCGCCCCAATCAGATGGTTTGTCTCTGGGTAGTAATACTTTATTAAAGCCTATTCTACCAAAAGTATTGTTACTAGTATATTTCAAATCGTCGTAGGCAACTTTAGATGAACCCCAGCCACCTTCAGCAACTAAATACAGCTCGTTTTTCAAATAATATTCAGCCATAAATTCATAGCCTACTTTATCTCCATTAGACGAAAACAAAATAGGATGAAAAATATCAACACCAAGGGTTAACTGATGTTTGGTACTATCGGCTTTTTTAATCTCAACTTTAGAAGTATCTCTTACTGCTGTATCGGCATACTGAGCCTTTACAACAACACTAAATAACAGACTAAAAATTAGGATGTATATATACTTTAAGCTGCTCTGTATTAACATTATTTGTAACGCTGTTATTTAGAATTTTTATAGAATCTATATTATGCTTAGTAGTTTTTACCGAATCTAAAGCGAAGAAATAGGTATAGCCACAGGCGTTTGATATAAAATTCAACTTCCTTTCGTAGTAAAACCATATAGAGTCAACCGAGGTAGCAAATGAATCTGTAGTAATCATCCACATGCAACTATCTTTAACTTGAGACAATGACAAAGTAAAAGTAGAGGACGCTGAATAAATAAGACTATTAATAACCCCATCTCCTACAGCCCCCCATACCGGCTTAGGCAGAACGGTATCTGTAAAAACCACTTGAGACGTATCAGTAGGCAAATGCACACATCTTACCTTTAAACTAGCAATTTTAGTTACCAAACATGGCTGACGCTCTTGAGTACAAGATGGCAACGAAATTACCATTATGACTAGTAACAATATTGATATTATACTCAAAAAGTTCAGCCTGACGAAGCTGAACTTTTTGAGCGATTTTATTTTAGCAGTATCAATCATTAAGTGTGTTTAATATTTTATTGATTTCGTCTATTAATGCGTCCAATTGTTCCGCCATGCTATCACGTTCTTCTATTGACATACCTGATTTTGTCAACTTTACGCTCACCATATTACCTTCTAATGTTTGCACCTTTTTAGTAAGACGTTGTATCACTTTATTTTGTCCATCTATTATTGCACGCAGCCGCTCATTCTCCTCTTGCAAGGTGGTATACTTCTTTATTAGTGTATCTACTCTTTCGTGCAACAGCGTAAGTGCATCCATATTCCTATAATCTTATTTGGGCACCTAATTTTGATTGATATGCGTCTACCAACTTTTTCATTAGTTGCTCAGTTTCTGTATCTGTAAGTGTTCTATCTGCTTGTTGAAAAACGTAGTTAACTGCTAATGATTTTTTACCGGCGCCAAGTTTGTCACTTTCAAACACATCAAACAATGTGTAAGACTGTAATCCATCAAGCTTCAGCTGCTCTGTTACATCTTGCACTTGCTTATAAGGTATAGTACTATCTAGCACTATTGCCAAATCTCTCTGTACGGCTGGAAACTTAGCAACCTCTTTATAAGATATTTTTTGAGCTTGCTTAGCCTTGAACCATACATTCCAATCTATGTCCACAAAAAACACATCTTGCTTTATATCAAACTGGCCTAACGTTGCAGCCCCTACCTGATAGGCAGTAGCTAATACTTGATTTTTCCACTTCCATATAGTTTTAGAATTATCATCGCTATATGCTACTGTGGCATTCTTTATGGCACTATACTGCAAAAGATTAGTAACTATACCTTTTGCAAAGAATATATCTGCTTTAATTGCTGTTTGATTCCATCCAGCTTTTCGCATGTCTCCAGTAAGCCATATAGCCAATCTTGGCTCTTGTATATACTCAGTGTCAGATTTACTATATATATTTCCCCACTCAAACAAGGCTAAATCTTGATTTTTTCTATTACAGTTATACTGCACTACTTCTAGCCCACTCTCAAGCATAGAAGGCCTCATAACATCAAGTTCGCTAGTAAGGCTATTTATCATTCTCACCAAACGCTCATTACCAGGATAATACTTACTGTTAACTATAGAGTTAGTAAGTATTTCTTGCATACCCATACCACACAAAAGCTGTGCTATTTCTTCTTTAGCCTCTCTGTCAAACACGTTGCCCTTTGTAAGCGCAATACTTAATCTACCAGTTAACTTTACATTATCTAAACCATCAATTCTTATAATTTCTTCAACAATATCTGCTGGTTGAGATACATCTGCTTTATCAGTAGGCACTAATAACACTAAGTCAGTTTCGGTCTCCGATTCTATACCAAACTGCAATGCAGCTAGTATATTTTTTACAGTCTCTTTGCCATACTCTTTACCGGCCAAAGTGTATATATAGTTATAAGCAACTTTTACCTTCTTAGGTTCTATAGCCCTTACATATACATCGGTAGTGGCTGAAGATATAACTCCGCCTGCCACTTCTACTATCAAAGATGCAGCGCGCTGTAAGGCAACAATTACGTTATTAACATCTACGCCTTTTTCAAAATGAGTAGCAGCATCGGTACGGAGACCATGATGCATACTAGCTTTACGAATGTGCATAGGATCGAAGTAGGCGCTCTCTAAAAACACTTCAGTAGTAACCGTCGTTATTCCGCTATTATTTCCACCAAATACTCCACCCATAGCAACATAACCATGAGCATCGCATATCATTATTTCTTCGCCTGTCAACTTAAATGTTTTACCATCAAGCCCTACAAATGAAGTGTCTTTATCTGCATAACGAATGTCTACTTGCTGACCATTTAGTTTTTCGGCATCAAATGCATGTAGTGGTTGACCAATTTCGTGTAGTACGTAGTTAGTTACATCTACTACATTATTAATACTTCTTACACCTATTGTTTGCAATTTTAATTTCAACCACTCAGGCGATTCTTTTACTGTTATACCAGAAATAGAAACACCGGCATACCTTGGGCAAGCATCGGGTATGTGAGTAGTAACGCGAATTTTTTCTACAGTACCTTCTGCAAAAGTAGGCTGAGGCTTTAAGGCAACTACCTTTTCACCCTTATGATGTGTTAGGTAAGCGCATACATCTCTGGCAACACCCCAATGACTATTGGCATCAGACCTGTTAGGCGTAAGACCTATATGTATGGCATAATCGGTAGCAGGAATTTTAAAGTAGTCTCTAGCAAGTAGGCCTACTGCCGTATCTTCAGGTAATATCATAATACCTGCATGGCTTTCACCTAACCCTATTTCATCTTCAGCACATATCATGCCTTGGCTTTCTTCTCCCCTTATTTTTGCCTTCTTAATTTGGAAAGACTCACCTGATGTTGGGTGAACTGTAGCACCAACAGGAGCCACAATTACTTTTTGCCCGGCCGCTACATTAGGTGCACCACAAACAATTTTCAAGGCTTCACCAGTACCTATATCTACAGTTGTTAAGTTTAATTTATCTGCATTGGGATGTTTTTCACAAGTCAATACATGGCCTGTTACTAATCCTTCAAGGCCGCCCTTTACTGCTTCAGAACGTTCCACAGCCTCTACCTCTAATCCTATAGCTGTTAAAATTTTACTTAATTCATCTACAGGAACAGAAACTGGCAAATATTGGCTAAGCCATTGATAAGAAATGGTCATACTATTTAATAAAAATTTTGGCAAAGATAAACCGTATGATAGCAAAATGCATGCAGTTAAAAAAATGGTTTAACAAAATGATTTATCCACCAAATAATGTGAATAAGTGTTAGTATTGCATTACAAACTGTTAATAACGAAGAAAATAGGGTTAGAAATGGGGTGGATTGACGTTAACAACCACCAAATATGGTGGGAAAACTAAAATTTTCATAGGTAGGTAGACATAAAGTTTTAGCACCTACATTCGCTAGAATACTCCCCGTAAGTAACCTTGGCTTAACACTACTACTTTAAAGGTAGTACCTATTGACCTTATGGTCATTTGGCTCTTTGTTGCTATACAGTGAACAAATAAACAAATTGACAATATATTAGAAAATGGCAGTGAATATAAAAAAAGAACTAGGCAACACCAGAAACAGAAAACCCGACATCAACAATCTGGTCTATGGCAAAGTTCCTCCTCAAGCACCCGAACTAGAAGAGGCTGTGCTTGGTGCCTGTATGCTAGAGAAAGATACATTTGCTCAGGTTTTGGAGATTATTCAAAGTGCAGATTGCTTTTATATGGATGCCCACCAAAAAATATATGCTGCCATGCGTAGCTTATTTGATAAGGGTATACCGGTAGATTTGTTAACCATTACAGAACAACTGCGTAAAACCGGTCAGCTTGAAATAGTAGGTGGTGCATACTATCTTACGAAACTTACCATGAGCGTATTGTCAAGCGCGCACGTAGAGGCTCACGCACGCATTGTAATGGAAAAATTCGTTCAACGCGAATTAATAAGAATATCTAGCGGCATTATATCTGATGCTTACGAGGATGGTAATGATGTATTTGACCTACTAGACAAAGCGGAATCCGGCCTTTATGAAATAACTGACAAACATCTTCGTAAAAACTTCCAAAGTTTACAAGATGTTTTGGTGAATACGATGAATGAAATTGATGAGGCCAGAAAAAAGACGGACGACCTTACAGGGGTTCCGTCAGGCTTCAAAGAGCTTGATCAACTAACCTCCGGCTGGCAGAAAACCGATCTAATAATATTGGCAGCACGTCCATCTGTGGGTAAAACGGCATTCTCATTAAATCTGTGCTTAAATGCAGCCATGAACGCTAATAGAGAATATCCGGTGGCGGTATTCTCATTAGAGATGGGTAATGGACAAATAGTGAAAAGGCTATTGAGCGCCGTTACTGAAGTAAGTATGGAAAGCATTACCAGAGGAAAGATGGCTGAGCATGAGTTTATACAGATGTCTCAACGTATGCACAAACTTGCCCAAGCTAAACTATTCTTAGACGACCAGGCCGCTCTAAACATATTTGAACTTCGCGCTAAGGCTAGGAGGCTAAAACAAAAGCATGATATTCAAATGATTCTGATAGACTACTTACAACTGATGACTGCCGGGGACAAAAGTGGTAGTCGTGAGCAGGAAATCAGTAAAATATCAAGAGATTTAAAAGCATTAGCAAAAGAATTACATATACCAATAATAGCCCTCTCTCAGCTTAATCGTTCTGTAGAAACACGTAAAGAATCTAAAGTACCTCAGCTGAGTGACCTTCGTGAATCTGGTGCCATTGAACAAGATGCCGACATGGTTATGTTCTTATACCGACCAGAATATCATGGTATTAATAATGATGAAATGGGACAACCTATTGAAGGTGAAACCCAAATACACATTGCTAAACACCGTAACGGTAGTACGGGAATGGTAAAAGTTAGATTCATTAAGCAGTTCCAAAAATTCGTAGACTTAGATGAAGGATACGGTAGCTTTGCCCCAATTATACAAAACAATTATCTCCCTGAAAACCCATCAGCCGGCATAAAACGTGATACTAGCGATTATGGTGACTCTAAGCTATTTATTCCGGGAGGCTTCCAAACTCGCACATCAAAAGCTAACGATGTAAATTGGGATGATGACGATTTAGGACAAGCACCAAAACCTCCGGGCTTCAATTCTCCTAAATTTGATGATGATGCACCATTTTAGGCACGAAATTTGAACAATTGAGATTGTAAAACAGGTATTATTTATTTACCTTAGCCATGCAATTTTAATTCATTAAGTAAAAAACTAATGAATAAACTAAAAAACAGAGAGCCTTTTATGAAAAAAATACTTGCGATATTAGGTGTTACTATTGCAATATCAGGTGTAATGTCTTGTGGAAAATCTGGTGATGGACCTGTCTTTAAAGGTCGTGTACTTACCTCTACTTGCAACTATATTACAGTGCAAATAGCAGATAAATATAGCCCATACGGACAAGACGGATGGTCTTACAATGATGGTACTACTACCAAAAAGTACGACAACGTATTTCGTATAGCAAACCCATGCACTTACAATCCTGATGGATTTTCAATCAACGATACTTTTAGCTTCCGTTTTACTGGCAGCACTGCACAAAACTGCGTGAGCTGTTTGGCGGTAGGACCTGTACCTGATACAAGCTACAACATAAGAGTAATTAGACAGTAACTAGCGTTTACTGATTTTATTCATAGATATAACCCTCTGCATGCTGCACTTAAAGCGATCAATTCCATTCGCTCTAAGTGCAGCATGTTTCGTTTCCCTACCCTGCACTCGCTCTCTCCACATCTTGAATGAAGATGGCTTCATTTGATTTCTCATTAGGCGAATAACTTCCGCCTCGCTTATCCCAAATTGCGCTGTTATTGCATCAAATGTAGTACGGTCTTCCCAAGCCATCTCTATAATTCTATCAATATCTACCGCACTTAATTCCATTACTTTTTCTTCAGTGTTTTTTCGCATTGTTTCCAATAATTAAAAAATGAGGGATAATATCCTGTAACATTCTCAAAAATCTTTTCCTGTCTGTCTTTTATACCCGGATAGTGAGTGACAGAAGGATGCTCTTTGGTAGCTATAAAAGCACAATCGCTTAAGGACGGAATATCTCCTACTTCACCAACAAATATTTGTAACCCATCAATATTTTTAGACAGACCAACTATAAAATCTAAAACATGGCTACTCACAGGAAATCTCTCAAAATGAGATGGTTCTAATACAAGTATTCTATTAGCGTCAATACTTGGTCGCCAATTAGGGTCCAAATGGTAACTATGATAGAGTAGTAAGGGTTTATCTTTATCTACATACACTGAGTTGTTATACTTATGTAATGGTGTAACAAAATCCATACTACATTGTGGTACCCATTCTTGCACGCTACCTATTGGCGGCAAGCTTTCATATGGTGTATCTAGCGGTGTACTAAATTGGTTATTGCCACAATATTTATTAATATTCTCTTGGTTCATGATGTACTTTTTACCCATACAACCGGCTACCCATTGCCAACTACAAGTATTACTTGCTATGTCGCCATCTAGCAAATGATAGTACATCCACTTAGCAGGCATCGACCAATGCGCTCCAATAAAATTAGTAGCAATAGCAGCCACATACATGCGTAAATGATTGTGCATATACCCGGTAGCATACAAAGCGTCTATTGCCTTATCTATGGCATTAATACCTGTTTTAGAATGCACTAAGACTTCTAGCAGCCCATAGTGAATAACACCGCCCTGTGGCTGTTTTAAATCGTTGAATATTGCGTCTCCTTTAGCCCACCATATTTCATAAAAATATTCGCGCCAAGCCAGTTCTTGCATTAGTTTAAGATATTCATAGGGCTTGTAACCTCTATTTACTACACTATCTAAAACATGCTTTGTAGAAATTAACCCTCTAGATATATATGGTGATAATTTTGTCACCCAGCCATCTTCATAATTTCTTGTAGATGCATATTTAACGGGATTGACCCTCTCTACCGCTGCTAAAACATCATTATAATCTGTACTAAATTGCTGCATTATACATGTAGTTTATTTAGAAAATCGTCTGCTAGTTTTAGATGTGTATTCTTCTGTTCAGCAGACATTTTATCATAGGTTTTTATAAGCATACCCAGCCGTGGGTTAGACAAAAAGAATTCACGCTGTTTGTTCATAAATCTCCAAAACAAGCCATCCCATACACTACACCAAGCACCTTTAGTGTAGTCGCTCATTTTTAATACATAATTGCTACTACTTATGTAGGGCTTACCGGTTATCATTCCTCCATCTGCAAACTGACTCATACCATATATATTAGGTACCATTACCCAATCGTACGCATCTATATAGAGTTCCATAAACCATCTGTATACTTCATTAGGATGAATCTCGCAGAGTAACATAAAATTACCTAGCAGCATCAGTCTCTCAATGTGGTGATTATAAGAGGTTGCCAACAGCTTCTTTATCGTAGTATCTATAGGCGCAATACCTGTTGTAGCTGAATAAAAACAATCAGGCATGCTAGCACTAAAATTCCAATAATTTGAAGTTCTCTGTTGTACACCCTTAGTTAAATAAACCCCATACATATACTCACGCCAACCTATTATCTGCCTAACAAACCCCTCTAACGATGCTATTGGAATATTATGATTAAGTGCATAACCAAGAGCCTTATCTACTACCTCTTTAGAAGTAAGCAAACCTGAATTTATGAGTGGAGATAATACACTATGAAATAAAAAATTTCCATCTCGCTGTATAGCATCTTCATACACACCAAAATGCAAAAACCGTTCATCCAAAAACTTATCTAACCACTTTACAGCATCATCATGCGATATGGGATAAACAAAGGAATCTATACTACCTATGTT
>CAYWUY010000015.1:0-19113 GCA_964461535.1 uncultured Flavipsychrobacter sp. | reverse complement strand
GTAACCAATCATCTGCCAATGTATACGTGTGGAGTGCAACGCATTTCTCTTCAAACAATTTGGAAATAAACACCCTGACATCCCCCATTGCTTCCTGAGCAGTTACGTACCTAACTGTAAGTCCACTTTGCATTAAATAACTTTCATAACACTTCATGCTAGCCCTATGAAAGACCAACTTACTTTTATGAAAATTATACTGATTAAAAAATAATGACTCTTCTATCAATACGTATTCATCTGCTACTTTAGGCAAGTAACTGACATTAAAAAGCTGATGGGGAAAAATTATAAAAACAGACTTATTACTCAAGATGGCTTATTTATTTTACTCTTACTCATTCTACATTTATCACTACAGTATTTAACCTCATCCCATACCTTTTCCCATTTCTTTCTCCACGTGAATGGTCTGGTACACACTATACAAACCTTCGTAGGCAGATTAACTTTTTTATGCATCAACTATACTTTTACACTACTTATGCCTCCATCTATATGTAATGTTTGCCCCGTCATAAATGCCGATTTCTCACTAAGTAAAAAATGAGCCAACTGAGCAATATCTTCTGGCTTGCCTACAGTTTTTAAAGGATGCCTATCCGCCGAAGCTGTCCTTTTAGCTTCAGTATCAAGTAGCTTTCCTGCTAACGGAGTATCTGTAAGCGACGGAGCTATAGCATTAACTCTAATTTTAGGAGCCCACTCTGCAGCCAGCGATTTCACCAAGCCTTCTACTGCCCCTTTAGCAGCTGCTATAGAAGAATGAAATGGCATACCAATACTAACTGCTACTGTGCTAAACAAAACCACACTGGGATGGGTACTACTCTGAAGATTAGGAGTATACTGCTGTAAAACTTTTATGGCACCTCCCACATTTATATCCCAATCAGATTTGAAATCTGTTAATTTCAACCCTCTGAACGGCTTCAACAAAATACTACCAGGGCAATACACTATTCCGTCAATAACTTCGTCTATCTTAGGCAATTCGTCCTGAAGTATATCTGCACTAATATGCAAATCAGAGCTTTCATTAGCTCTTCTTGATATAGTTATAACCCTGTTACCTTCTTGTTGTAAAAGTGATTGTATGCACGCACCTATGCCCGAAGAAGCACCAACTACTAAATATGTCGCCATCTGAAGAATAATTTTGTTTAATTTTTTCTTTACAAATTTAAACAAAAAGTAATCATACCAAGAGATATAGTTTATCTATAGCCCTCAATAAATACTTAATAACAGACCAAACACTACAAAATGACGATATGAAATTGTTAAAATAAGTACTGAAATAGTATGTGTAATAGTATTTAGACGAGTTTATGTACGTGTATATAAATGCAATAAACATTACGAATAGGAAACCTATACATGGGTAATACAAAATCAATAGTTGTAGCTACATCTATTTTGAATGATATGGATAACTTTGCTTGTTTTTAAGATAATTTCATATATAAATGACCATTTATTTCATTTCAGCACATGCAAGCTAAGCTATATTCCATACTCATCATACTTTTCGCATCGGCTGCATGCACAGCGCAACCCACATCTCCTACATTTTTTACACTAGATGAATGCATTGCATATGCCATAAAGCACCAAGCCAGTTATAACAAATCTGTTATAGATCTTAGCATAGCTAAGAAAAATAAACTGATTGCACTCAGCAGTTGGTTACCTCAAATAACACTTAACGCAAACTACCAGCATTATTTAGAATTACCCACTTCGTTCCTTAGAGTAGGGGGCTCATTACAGGCCATAAAAACCGGGGTGGCAAATTCTTCTACTCCACAGCTTGCAGTTACGCAAAACTTGTTCAGCAATGATGCACTTTTGGCAGGCAAAACTGCGGCATTATACCAGCAGGTAGCTAAAGAAACTGAAGCATTAAGTAAAGTATCGCTAGTAGTAGATGTAAGCACGGCATACTATAACGTATTGCTAGCAGCAGATAAGATGAAAATCATTCAAGAAGACACACTTAGATTGAGAAAAAACTACAATGACGCGCTGTATAGATATAATGGAGGTATAGCAGATAAAGTCGATTTCAAGCAAGCAACTATTTCACTAAACAACTCTGTGTCTCAACTATATAGTGCAACACAAAACGTAAACGTAGCTTATAGCTCTCTAAAATCTACTATGGGTGTACCCCTTACAGATAACATTACAGTGAAGGCCGATACAACAGCTCTAATACAGCAAGTGTATACCGACACAACAATACCACCTGTAATGTACAAGCGTCCAGAGTATAGGCTATTACTACTTACTAAAAACATACAGCACGAAACAACACAGTACTATAAAACAGGTTTTATCCCAACTTTGTCTGCATTCTACACTTACAACAACCAGTTTCAAAACAGCAATTTCTCAGACTTATATAAAGCAGCATATCCTAATTCTCTGGCTGGCTTACAACTAAGTGTACCCATTTTCTCTGGCCTAAAAAGAATTAATAATCTACAGGTAGCAAAGCTACAAGAAGAAAAAACAGACTGGGACAAAACCAATCTGGAAATAGGAATATATAGTGAATTTGTATCTGCACTAGGGAATTACAAAAGCAACTTAAAACTACTGAATACAAATAAAGAAAATGTAAGGCTGGCTAAGGAAGTATACGAAATTGTAAAGCTTCAATATAACGAAGGAATAAAAAAATATATTGAGGTTGTATTAGCAGAAAGCGATTTACAAACCGCTGAGCTAAACTATGTAAATATGCTATATCAAACCATACAAAGTAAAATAGAACTAGACAGAACAAGAGGGGAAATAGACACAAATAAATACTAGAAAATATACTACCAAAAGTAAAACAACAACAATGAGAACACTACCAATAATATTACTTCTTACTTTACTTATACAGTCTTGCGCACAGCAGAGTGGACCACAAAATAACCCTAATGCACCCGTGCCGGCTACTACCTACATGGTAGCTGAAGGAGGTGGGATAAAATCAGAATCTTACCCCGGCACAATAGCGGCGACTATGCAAGTAGATATACGTAGTGATGTAGAAGGCTACATCAAAAAACTATACTTCAAAGAAGGTAGCCACGTTAGAAAGGGACAACTATTATATGAACTAGATAGCAAAAAATATCAAGCCGCAGCAGAACAAGCTAAAGCTGCACTAAAAGTTGCAGAATCGAACCTAGAACTAGCACTTAAAGATGCTAAAAGATATGATTACCTGAATGAACATGATGCCATAGCAAAACAGACTTTAGACCAATCTAAAACAGCACTTGAGAATGCTAGAAACCAAGTTGATGTGGCAAAACAGAACTTGGTAAGAGCACAAACTGACTTAAGCTATAACATCATTAAAGCTCCTTTTGATGGAGTTATTGGCATATCGCAAGTAAGAGAAGGTGCATATATACTTCCCGGACAAACTATTCTTAATACTATATCTACAGACGACTCTGTGGCAGTAGATATTGTTATCAACGAAAAGCAAATCGCACGTTTTCAACAGCTAAAAAATCAGCCCAACGATTCTACTTTTATTCTACAACTTCCTGAGGGTAGCACTTACCCATATCCCGGTAAAATTAGTGTAATCGATAGGGGTGTAAATCCGCAAACAGGTAGCATTACTGTTCGTTTATTATATCCTAATCCTGAATCAGCTATACGCCCTGGCATGAGCTGTAAAATTGTAGTAAACACACCTACAAGTGCTACAGACCTGCTGATACCAAACAAAGCTATAGTAGAGCAAATGGGTGAATACTTTGTATTTGTAGTAAAAGATAGTACAGTAACTACTGAAGATAAAAAAACAGCAAAGCCTGTTGAACAAAGAAGAGTAACAACAGGCGCAGTTATTGCAGACAATATAGTTATATCATCGGGATTGACTCCGGGGGAAACTATAGTTACAGAAGGTGTACAAAAACTACACGATGGGTCACTAGTATTACAGTCAAAAAAGTAAATAATACCATTCACCATTAGACATCAAAAATGATAGCCGATATTTTTATTAAACGCCCGGTAACTGCAATAGTTATATCTATAGTACTAGTGTTGGTGGGCACCATATGCATACTTACACTACCAGTAGCCCAATACCCCGAAATAACCCCACCTACCGTACAAGTAACCGGACAATATACCGGTGCCGATGCCCTGACAGTTGAGCAAACTATGGCAACACCAGTTGAAGCTCAGATAAACGGAACACCGGGTATGCGCTATTTGCAAAGCAATAGCACAAACAATGGTAGCATGTCTGTAAATGTCATCTTCGACGTTGGCACTAATATAGATATAGCCACTCTTGATGTTCAAAACAGAGTAAGTATAGCTACACCTCAGTTACCAGATGTTGTTAAGCGTTTAGGACTAACTGTGCGCAAGCGCAACCCGAGTATACTTATGCTTGTAGCGCTATACTCCCCAAATGCATCACATAATGTAACCTTTGTAGACAACTATACCAACATTTATGTAAGAGATGCCCTATTACGAGTAAAAGGTGTGGGAGATATATTCACTAGAACTGATGACTTTAGTATGCGCGTATGGCTAAAGCCCGACAAACTTGCATCTTATGGACTAACAGCGCAAGATGTAACTAATGCACTGAGCGAGCAAAATGTTCAAGTTGCAGCAGGCTCGGTAGGTGTACCCCCTCAACAGAGTTCGCAGGTATTCGAGTATAGCCTTATGGTAAATGGCCGTATCAATAAAGTAGCCGATTTTGAGAATATTGTGATACGCTCAATACCCTCTTCAGGTCAGCTAGTATACCTTAAAGACGTAGCACGTGTAGAGCTTGGTAAATTCTCTTATGCCAGTAACTCATTTGTTGATGGCAAACGAGCATCTTATTTACTAGTATACCAAGCGCCGGGTAGCAATGCGCTTGAAACAGCAGAAGGCGTTTATAAAAAAATGGAAGAGCTAAAAAAGTCTTTTCCCAAGGATATAGACTACAGCGTACCATTCGAATCTGTTACAGTGGTAAAAGTATCTTTAAGAGAGGTTACAGAAACTCTAGTTGAAGCACTTGCTTTAGTTGCTATTGTTGTGTTTCTATTCTTACAAAACTGGAGAGCGACGCTTATTCCGCTATTAGCAATTCCGGTATCGGTTATAGGTACTTTTATTTTCTTCATACCATTTGGTTTTACCATCAATACCCTAACCATGTTTGGCTTCGTGTTAGCCATAGGAATAGTGGTAGATGATGCCATAGTAGTGGTAGAGGCCGTACAACATTATATAGACCACTACAATCTTAGCGCAAAAGAAGCTACTAAACGTGCTATGCAAGATATATCAGGACCGGTGGTTGCTATTGCACTAATTCTTGCTGCTGTTTTTGTTCCTGTAGGCTTCATCCCGGGAATAGTAGGACGTTTATATCAGCAATTCGCTATTACCATTGCTATATCAGTAGTATTATCGGCATTTGTAGCGCTATCACTTACACCAGCACTTTGCACGCTATTACTACGCAAAACCAATATTAATACTGAAGCAAAAGGCATTAGCGGATGGTTTTATCGTTTCAATGTATGGTTTGATAATTTTGCCGGAAACTATACTGCATTAGTACGTAAATGTATTAAAGCGTCTAAGCTGGTGGTTATTCTACTCATCTGCTTATTTGCAGGAACTGTGCTACTTTTTAAAGAAAAACCTAAAGGCTTTATACCTACTGAGGACGAAGGACGTATATTCATTACCTACGAACTTCCTGAGGCCTCATCAACAGCGCAGTCGGTTGCTACACTTAGCAAAATAATGGAAGTAGTAAAATCTACTCCGGGTGTAGGTCACTTCGCTGCATTAGGCGGACTAAACGTTGTAACCTTTTCTACCAAGTCTAATAGCGGAAGTATCTTCTGCCAACTAAAACCTTGGGACGAAAGAAAAAATGAAGACGAAAAAGTGCCGAATATTATAGGGGTTCTGCAAAAACGCATTGCTGCAGCAGGTATAAAACAAGCCAACGTTTTAGTTATATCACCACCACCCATCCCGGGTCTCGGGCAAACAGCAGGTTTTAGTATGCAAATTCAACAAAAGCAGGCCGGAGATGATGTAAGAGACTTTGAAAAAGTTGTAAAAAACTTTATAAAAGAAGCCATGAAAGATCCTGCTATTGGTAGTGCCTCCTCTTTCTTTGGTGCTCATACACCTGCATTTAATGTTCAGGTAGACAGAGAAAAGTGTAAGAAAATGGGACTGAATCTTTCTGATGTATATGGAGCCATACAAACCTATATGGGAAGTTTTTACATTAACGATATTAGTTTGTATAGTAGAAACTTCCACGTAGTAGCACAAGCAGACACTAACTATAGAACCAACATTGGAGAATTGGATAAGTACTACGTAAGAAACCAGTCGGAACAAATGATACCCCTTGGTAGTGTTATTACCTACACACCTACGGAAACGGCTCCACTAATACCACACTTTAATATATTCCGTTCAGCTGAAATAAATGGTTCTCCTAAACCAGGCTACAGCAGCGGACAAGCCTTAGATGCGCTTAAGCGTATAGCAGACAAAACATTACCGGCAGGCTATAGCTATGACTTCTCTGGCCTAAGCTATGAAGAGGAACATGCATCCGGCTCTAGTGGTGCTATTTTTGCGCTGTCCATCATTTTCGTGTTCTTATTTTTAGCAGCGCTATACGAAAGTTGGTCAGTACCATTCTCTGTACTTATGGCAGTGCCTATAGGTGCTTTTGGAGCAATACTAACACTCATGTTTGTCCCAAGCCTATCCAATAATGTGTATGCTCAAATTGGCCTCATAACACTCATTGGTCTATCGGCTAAGAATGCCATCTTAATTGTTGAATTTGCAAAAGAAAGAGTAGATAAAGGAGAAGATATTATACAGTCTGCACTTGAAGCCGTGAAACTCCGCTTGCGTCCCATCATCATGACATCTCTTGCTTTTATTTTGGGTGTGCTACCATTAGTATTAGCATCAGGCGCTGGTTCTGTAGCTCGCCGTACTATTGGCTTTACTGTACTAGGAGGTATGATAGCTGCTACTTCTCTTGCTATATTAGTAGTGCCGGTATTATTTGTACTAATATCTAAAGTTGCCTATAAAAAAAGAAAGACAGCCGAAGCTGTCAATTAATACTATATGGTTGACTACTGTTGCAGAAGATTATATTTTCTGCAACAGTACGTTAGCCGTAGCTACTATACCCTCTTCTCTACCTATAAAGCTCAACTGTTCTGTAGTGGTAGCTTTAATAGAAATATCATCAGCTGTTATCTCTAACAAGCTGGCAATAACATCCCTCATACTAGGTGCATACTTCATTATTTTAGGCGCTTGTAATAGCACTGTACTATCTATGTTTATTACCTTATAGCCTCTAGCTTTTATTAGCTCATAAGTCTTTTGAAGTAGTATTTTACTATCTATACCTTTTAAGCTAGCATCAGTATCAGGAAAGTGCTTACCTATATCTCCTAATGCTAATGCGCCAAGGAGTGCATCACAAATGGCATGTAGCAACACGTCAGCATCAGAATGCCCTAAAGCTCCTTTTGTATGCGGTATTAATACTCCACCTAACCAAAACTCTCTACCTTCTACCATTTTATGAAAATCAATTCCTTGACCTATTCTGAACATAATTGCGTAATTTTTGCACCAAAAGTAGCATATAGCTATTTAATTGAACCTAATTTTATTATAAGATACCAATCAGTTTACATATAATTATGGAAGCTTTTAACATATCAGGCCAACTTATTGACCTATTCAAAAGAGAAATTTATCCTGCAGAAGTACGTGTAGAAAATGGAAAAATAATTGCAATCAATAAACTAGAATCTGCACCTGAGCAATATATACTACCCGGATTCGTAGATGCTCACATTCATATAGAGAGTTCTATGTTAATACCTACTTCATTTGCACAAGCAGCTGTTGTTCATGGTACTGTTGCCACAATATCTGATCCTCACGAAATAGCAAATGTTTGTGGCATGGAAGGAGTTAGGTACATGATAGAAAATAGTAAACTTAGCCCCTTTAAGTTTTGTTTTGGGGCACCTTCTTGCGTACCGGCTACCAACTTTGAAACTGCGGGTGCTACACTAGATGCTAATGATGTAGCTACCTTACTAGCAGATAAAGACATTTGGTATTTATCTGAAATGATGAACTATCCTGGAGTTTTGAATAAAGATCCGGAAGTAATGGCAAAAATAGCTGCCGCACAAAAAGTTGGCAAACCTGTAGACGGACATGCGCCGGGATTGCGAGGAACTACGGCAGCACAATATGCTGCTGCAGGTATAACTACAGATCATGAATGCTTTACCCTAGAAGAAGCACTTGATAAAGTCGCCGTAAAAATGCACATACTAATAAGGGAAGGAAGTGCTGCCAAAAACTATGAAGCACTTGCCCCTCTTATTCAATCGCATCCGCAACATGTCATGTTTTGCAGCGACGATAAACATCCTGACGAGCTTGTAATAAATCACATCAATGCTGTAGTAAAAAGATCATTAGCATACGGCTACGATTTGTTTAATGTACTATGTGCAGCTTGTCTATACCCTGTTATGCATTACAGAATACCGGTGGGCTTATTAAGAGTTGGCGACCCTGCCGACTTTATAGTAATTGATTCAATTGCCAACTTCAATATTTTATCCACCTTTATAGATGGGCAAAAAGTAGCTGAGAATGGTAAATCATTACTTCCATTCATTAAAGCTACAGCAATAAATAATTTTAAGGCACTAACAAAACAAGCAAGTGAACTAAAATTAAAGGCTGAAAAAAATACAGGTTTCATTAGAGTTATAGAAGCTATAGAAGGACAATTGGTAACAAATGAAATTATTGCAGAAGCAAAAATTGAAAATGGGCTAATCGTATCTGATGTAGAAAACGACCACCTAAAACTAGCAGTTGTAAATCGATATGAGGCACAGGCACCAATATCACTGGCTTTCATCAAAAACTTCAACCTTAAACGTGGTGCAATTGCATCCACAGTAGGGCACGATTGTCATAACATTATAGCCGTTGGCGTAGATGATGAAAGTATGCTAAATGCAATTAATGCTCTTATTGACTGTAAAGGAGGCATAGCTGTTGCCGATGGAAAAATTGTCTCTATACTTCCGCTACCGGTAGCAGGACTTATGTCTTTAGATGATGCGCAAACAGTGGCAGATGCATACACTACTATAGATAAAAAAGCAAAGGAGCTTGGCACTACTTTACATGCACCTTTCATGACATTATCATTCATGGCACTATTAGTAATACCTGCTCTTAAGCTTAGCGACAAAGGATTATTTAATGGCAGTAGCTTTACATTTACCGATGTAGAAGTGTAAGAAAATAGAAGAGCGGCGAATGATGCCGCTCTTCTATTTTCCTATCTTTTAGTCTAGATCGTCTAATATCTTCCATAGTTCATCCCAGCTTGTATTATTAGCTACTAGCTTTGTGTGGTATACCTCATTTACATATCCTATCAAATCATACTTAGTAGACATTGAAAATAATGAGCCTAACTCTTCAGTAATACCATTATAAGACACTAACAAATAACTATTGCTTACATCACTCGGCTTGTATATAAAGCCCAATTTATCGTCATACACCTTTAGTTTGCCATCATGCAATAGCCTAACCATTTTCTTGTCTTTCGGTTTTAGCCTAGTTAAATACATGGCTTTACCATCTTTCCTAAATGTAACTACCGCACTCAATTTAGTATCTTTTGTCTTTACCCTAGCCTCATAAAAATATCTTTCATCTATTTGTCTATGGTATACTACTTCATTCACATCAAAAGATATATAGCCCTTTACTGTATCTCCTTCATACACCAAATATCCTTCTCTCCATGCAGTATCTACATTGCTATTTTCTGTCATCCTACCATTTGTCCATACAAAATCTCTCCCCGATGGATCTCTGTTCAAACTTTTAGTATAGTGAGATCCAGACTGAGCAAAAAGAGAAGTAGCTGACAAAATCAGACTACAAAAAAACATGGTGAATAACTTACTCATAACCTTCAAATATAGTATGCTACATAAAGTTCGCACTTTTATGTGTTATCTACAGAAAATATACTAGTCCATAGCATCTAACTCCATCCACATATCCGTCCATTCCATATTCTGTGGCACCCATTTAGTATGGTACACCTGATTTACATAATCTACAAACTCTTGTCTATTAGTTAAAATATTAGTCAGTTTATCTACTGTATTATCGTATTTTATTACCAAATAACTAGTACTTATATCCTTGGGATTATTGATAAACTCTAGTCTATCGTCATATACAGTTAGCTTACCTGAGTGTATTAACCTGTACATTCTTTTACTTGTAGGTTCTACCCTTATCCAATACAACCAACTACCTACCTTATTATTCGTCACAGCAGCAGTTAGGTTAAGGTCATTATACTTATAAACCGTAAAATCATTAGTGGAAGAATCTTTTATGCTTTGATATTTAAGCGAGTGCTCATCAAACAGCAAATACCCCCTTAATGTATCGCCACTATAAACTATGTAGCCTAATTTCTTATACTTTTTTACCAAAGCCTCATACTCTTTATCTACACCCCTTGTTTTAGTACTGGCGGCTTGCGCTTTAGCAGTAACAGAACAAATAACTAGATATATTATACATGCTAGATACCTAAATAATCGATTCATAAAGTTAAATGATTTCTAAAGTGATATTTGGGTTTAAATATCGCTATTTTTTGTTTAGTTTGCTACTTGTATGGAGTTATTAATTTGGATTAGTGCATTACTCATAGCAGCAGGTACAGGATGGCTAGTTTATAAAGCCGATAAAAAGAAAGCAGTACCATACCCTATTCTTACCGCATCGCTACGTGCTATAGTTGTTTTTCTAACACTTATGCTAGTTTTATTACCTTCGGTTCTTACTACTAGCAATACTGTCGAAAAACCAATAATTGTCTTTTTACAAGACAATTCTCAGTCCATTAGTAAAAACTTAGATAAGGATACTGAGTCTTATAAAAGTAGTTGTAGCCAACTTATACAAAAGCTCGAAAAGGAATTTACAGTAGCTACATGGGGCTTTAGCAATAAAGTAAGCCAAGAAAATCCATTTTTATTGAATGGCAATACTACTAATATAAGTAATGCGATAGATAAAATAAGAGAAGTATATGGTATGCAAAACCTTGGAGCCATTATACTGGCTTCCGATGGAAAATATAATGAGGGTACTAACCCTGTGTATGATAATAGTGGACTAAAAGCTGCTATGTATACTATAGGCATTGGCGATACAGCACTGCAAAAAGACATAAACATAGCAAGAACATATGCTAATAGAACAGCTACTTTAAATAGTAGCTTCGAAATAAGAGCAGATATCTTAGCTTCTCTTTGTAAAAATTTCAATCAACAACTTGTTGTAAAAGAAAACAATAATATAATTGCTACTAGCTCTCTTATTGTAAACAATGATAGATTCGATAGATCGGTATCTTTTCTTGTTAAAGCTAGCCTACCAGGCCTACACCACTATACTATTGAAGTGCCTATAGCAGATGGTGAGGTTAATACAAACAATAATAGTAAAGACGTATTTGTGGAAGTACTTGACGATAAAAAGAAAATACTTTTAGCAAGCGCAGCACCTCACCCGGATATTACCGCTATAAAAGAAGCTCTTGCAGGTGTAGAAAGCTATAATGTATCTGTTTATAATGTAGATCAACTTCCTACTGATTTAAGTAGTTACGACGCTTTCATACTGCATGGACTACCTTCTAATAATTCAGAAATTGCTAAAACGCTGAGTAGTTACAAAAAGCCTACTTGGTTTATACTTTCAGGTGCCACTAACTTTCCTGCACTTAACTCATTAAGTGGTCTTACAGGGCTTCAGTTCAATCCCACTAGCACGCATGATGCTTATGCCGTATTAAATCCAAGTTTCAATCTTTTCAATCTACCCCTACAAAGCAAACAAACTACTGAAAAGCTCCCGCCATTATCTACTAATGTGGCTAATATAGCACTACCGGCGGGTTATAACACATTATACTATCAAAAAGACACTAAAGAACCTAGCATGCCTCTATGGTTACTTATTCAGGGAAGCACTCCTTATGCTGTTCTTGGTGGTGAAGGTGTTTGGAGATGGCGACTACATGAATATAAAAACTATAATACACACACTGTAATAGATGAATGTATAAGACAAACAGTTGCCTTTCTTGTAGCTAATAGTAGTAACAAACCATTTGTTATTGGCCTGCCTAAATACATATGGAGCGATAGAGAAGCTATATCTATGAAAGCCTTTTTATACAATACGAATAGGCAAGAAATAAACGAGCCTGAAGTAACCCTTAGCGTATTTGACAGCAACAATAACAAAAAACAATACACATTCGAGAAATCAGGAACCAACTATAGCATAAATATTGGGCTATGGGGTGGCGGACTATATAAATATGTAGCCTCAACCACATACAATAACAAACCCTATACCTCATCAGGTAGTTTTATGGTAGAAAATACCCCAATAGAGCTAATGGACCAAGGTGCAGATTTTAATCTGCTTTACTCTTTATCTAAAGCACACAACGGAGCATTTACTACCAGTAAAAACATGAGTAGTATTTATGATAGTATAAAGGCAAACAAAAGCATAAAACCAATTATAAATACCGCATCAGAAAGCGTACCTTTTGTAGATAAAAAATGGTTTTTTATTGTAATTCTTCTACTAGTTACAGGAGAATGGTTAATTCGTAAATACTGGATGGCAGTATAAATTTTGTCAAAATAATTTGACACGTCAATTTATAGGATGCAATATTTTATAGCAAAAAAATGCGTTAATTAGGTGTTATTACCTTCTATTTCAAGGTTTAAAAATAGTGGCGAGCGTTTATGTAAGGTGTATAATATGTAACTTAGAAATTGAAATAATACACAAATGAAAATACCTTATTCTATTCAGGAAGCTGAAAAGTTGTGTAACGATTTCCAATATTTAATTGGTACACAGCTTGCCGGCACTAATGCTACTATTACAGATGTGGTAATTACTCCTTTCGACGAGAATAACAAGTACCGCTTTTTCCTTTATTACGTTCTGCTAGACAACAACGCCAAAGAAGCATTGAATCAAGATTATAAAGGATTACTTTTTGATGTGGTTATCATTGCCAAAACACCTAATGAAGATACCATACATCAAGACTTATACACTTGGCTGGGAAATAACATGATTCTTGAAGATTATCCTTTTTCTACTGGTAATCTACCTACTTCAGTAAACTTATAGTGGTCAACTATTTCACAAAAAAAGCGTCAACTTCCGCAGTTGACGCTTTTATATTTACAGCATTCTCCAAAATACTTAATAATATTCTTATAAAACTTAAGATAGATAGTAGATAATAAATGTTGGCGACACAGTCGCAATAATTGTTACTTTCTAGGCAGATAGTCTGTAATTATATCTTTCTAGTTCATTTAGTGTATTACAAATATCACGCTTCACAATATTGCTTTTAGTCAAAGCAAATGTTGCGCTAAGCAAGGTTACCAAGTCTACATCTATAGGACTTTCTAATATTTTTCTAGCTCTGTTTTTACGAAAGTATTTTACTGTTCTGTTTTGCATAACTGTGTGTTTTGAATACATAAATACAAATGCCGTGCCAGTCGGCTTTCCAATGACTGTTAAAAAAATGTTGCAGTTCTTTCCCTTTAACATTTTATGGCAATTATCAATAAGCCTATTTCCTGAATAATCAATTATCCGTAAGCTATTCTCTTCATTACTAACTTATATTTGCAGTGTATTTTTTGAGTTTCTCCTTTAACATATAATTTCTAACAACATACAAATTCAACTATTTTATGTCACAATTTTCTACAGATAAAGCTCCCAAACCGGTAGGTTTGTATCCACATGCACGCCGAGTTGGCAATTTACTATTCCTATCAGGTGTTGGACCTAGAAAAGCTGGTACCGACGAGATACCTGGTTTAACAGTAGACAAACATGGTAATCACACCGGTTTTGAATTCGAAGCACAATGTAGAAGTGTATTCGATAATGTAAAAACTATATTAGAAGAAAGCGGCAGCAGCTGGGACAAGCTTGTAGATGTTACCGTATTTTTAGTAGATATGAAAAGAGATTTTCATACATATAATAAAATTTATGCTGAATATTTTAAAGACAATCAGCCTTGTCGCACTACAGTTGGCATAGATTCTTTACCTACTGCTATAGCTATTGAACTAAAGTGCATAGCCACAATTGAGTAAGGCATAAAAATATATTTGCACTGCCGGTAAATTTTATGGTAGTTGTTGCGCCCAATTTGTAACTTTGTTCGACCGTTTTTGCTTTCTCTCTCCATTTTATTGTTTAAGGGTTGCATCGGTCTTGTAAAACAAGAGCGTTATGACTAAGTATATATTTGTTACCGGCGGTGTTACTTCATCTCTCGGGAAAGGCATCATTGCAGCTTCGTTAGCTAAATTGCTACAAGCTCGTGGATTTAGAACCACAATTCAAAAATTCGACCCCTACATTAATGTAGATCCGGGAACATTAAACCCTTATGAACACGGTGAATGCTATGTAACAGAAGACGGTGCCGAAACCGATCTAGACTTAGGGCATTACGAGCGTTATTTAAACACATTTACATCTCAGGCCAATAACGTAACTACAGGTCGTATTTATCAGCATGTAATCAATAAAGAAAGAGAAGGGGCTTACCTAGGAAAAACAGTTCAAGTTATTCCACATATTACTGATGAAATTAAACGTAGAATGTTGCTTCTAGGTGAAAATAATCAGTTTGATATTGTTATTACTGAGCTGGGTGGTACAGTGGGAGATATTGAATCTCTTCCATATATAGAGGCTGTGCGCCAGCTTAAATGGGAGATGGGAGACGACTGTATGGTAGTGCATCTAACGCTTATACCCTATTTAAAAGCTGCAAAAGAACTTAAAACTAAGCCAACTCAACACTCAGTTAAAATGATGAGCGAGCATGGTATTCATCCTGATGTATTAGTTTGCCGTACCGAAGAACCTCTATATAAAGACTTAAAAAAGAAAATTGCACTATTCTGTAATGTTACACCAGATGCTGTTATTGAGGCTCTGGATGCAGATAGTATTTACAGCGTACCATTAGAAATGATGCGCGAAAAGCTTGACCTAATCTGTCTTCAAAAACTAGGATTACCTACTGGTAACGACCCGGACCTAACCAAATGGAAAGAATTTTTAAATAAGCTACGCTACCCTAAAAGCCGTGTAGTAATTGGCTTAATTGGCAAGTACGTAGAGCTACAAGATGCTTACAAATCTATTTTAGAAGCCTTTATACATGCCGGAGCAGTTAATGAGTGTAAGGTAGAAATTAGAAATATACACTCAGAGTATCTAACAAAAGAAAATGCCAAAGAAAAACTCGAGAATGTAGATGCTATGTTGGTGGCACCTGGCTTCGGTAGCCGCGGTATAGAAGGTAAAATTGAGGCTATCAGATACGCTAGGGAAAATAAAATTCCATTTTTCGGAATTTGCCTTGGAATGCAGATGGCCTGTGTGGAATTTGCAAGAAATGTTCTTGGACTTAGCAAAGCTCACTCTACAGAAATGGACCCAGATACCAATCAAGGTGTAATATGTATGATGCAAGAGCAAAAAGCAATAACACAAATGGGTGGTACAATGCGCCTTGGCAGCTATGAATGTACTTTACAATCAGGCTCTAAGATTGCAGACATTTATGGTGCAACAGCTATAACTGAAAGGCATCGCCATCGTTATGAATTTAACAATGAATATCTAACCGACTTTGAAAATGCCGGATTAAGACCGGTTGGTAAAAACCCAAAAACAAATCTTATAGAAGTAGTAGAGCTAGCTAATCACCCATTCTTCATAGGTGTTCAATACCATCCGGAATATAAAAGCACTGTAGAAAATCCCCATCCACTTTTTGTAGCCTTTGTAAAAGCTGCTAAAGAGGCTCAAGAAACCAGACATACCAGCGCACAAAAAGTTAGTAGTATGGCAGTACCTAATTAATACAATTTTTAAAAATATCTGATACTAAAATGCACTCAATGAGTGCATTTTTAGTATCATTGAGTTAGTTTTCAACATTAGAATAAAGCGTATATTCATTATGAAAAAATTACTTTTTATATTAAGTGCAATTACAACAATTCAATCTACAGCAAAAAATAAAATATACTATTCAGCCGGTTGGAGTGAGTGTAAAAAAAAGGATGCATATTATTATAGAGAATTATCTAAATCAAAAGAGGGCTATAACTTTAAAGACTACTATATTGACGGAATAATATTACGCTCAGGAGCCTTATCTAGCTTAGATACAGAGTATTGGAAATATAGAAATGGGCACTTCATATACTACTATAAAGACGGAACTAAAATAGAAGAAGGTGACTATAAAAACAGCTTAAAAGATGGCTCGTGGATAAAATACGTACCTAAATCTAATATTAGATATAATCAAGAGCTATGGAAAAATGGAAAAAAAATAGAAGAAGCTATCTATGATAGTACTGGCGTGAATATATTAGGCATTGATTACTATGAATATGATAAAAAAATCTACACTGTTGCCTATAAAGATGGTGACAGTACAATTACAAAATACTACTATTCTTTATATAATTTAATTAAAACCGAGACCATTGATTCAAAAAAGACAATTATAACTGAAAATCAATGGAATGGGGATAAGCTATTTTCAACAAAAACAACTATCAACAACATACTAGTTTATCATAAAGAAGGTGCAAATATTACAGAATACTATGATAATGGTAATATATTTAGACAAGGGATAAAAAGGAATGGTGCTATCAACTATTACAAATGTTATGGAATAAATGGTAAAGATACTACATGCCCTGAAAATAAAGTTGATACTAACTATTTAAAACAATTAGGGTCTGGCCCCTATGATAAATCAGAATATTTGTCAAAAAACTTACATTATCCTGAGTATGCAAGAATTCATGGTATAAGTGGGAGAGTAGTTGTTAGTTTTATGGTATTTGAGGATGGGAGTATTGGTAATTTAGAAATAAAAAACAGCATACATCCAACTCTTGATGAAGAGGCATTTAGAGTAATATCTACAATGGAGAAACTTTATCCAAATATAGAAAACGGAAAAAACTCAAAATATTATTACAGTTTACCAATTTTATACAAAATGAATCCTTAATGTTATGCTTTTTTTGTTTGTAGTTTATATATAAACTACAAACAAAAAAAGCCGACATCCAAAGGATATCGGCAGTAAGTATTATTAAAGTAATTATTTTACTTCAGATACTAATTTCTTGAATGATTCCGGCTCATTCATAGCTAGGTCAGCCAAAACTTTACGGTTAAGATTGATACCTTTAGCATTCAATTTACCCATAAACTCAGAATAGCTCATGCCTTCTTCGCGTACAGCAGCGTTAATACGCACAATCCATAGGCTGCGATATTCGCGCTTTTTAAGTTTACGACCAACATATTTGTACCCTAGACCTTTCTCTAATACGTTTTTGGCTACGGTAAATACATTTTTACGTTTTCCGTAAAAACCTTTGGCTTGATTAAGTATTTTCTTCTTTCTCGCACGAGATGCTACTGCATTAACAGAACGTGGCATATCTAAAAATTATAATATTTTACAAATATTGTTTATAATAAGACACCTATATAAGTGCCTATATGTGTTTATCTCAAGCCAAGCATACGCTTAACCAGAGGTTCGTTTGAAGGGTGAACCAAACCATGAATGCGCAAGTGGCGCTTGCGGGTTTTTGATTTCTTAGTTAACAAGTGGCTTTTAAAAGCTTTATATCTGCGTATTTTACCTGTACCTGTTACTTTAAACGTCTTTTTCGCACGTGAATGCGTCTTCACTTTTGGCATGGATATTCAAATTTGGGACTGCAAAGGTAATACAAATTTGTTTTTAATATTGAAAAAAATATCCAAAATGGACATATTTTTTTTATTAAAAACTATTGTAGTAATAAAATCGTATCTAGAACTTTACAAAAGTATTGATTTTACTATGCTTTTCACACTTATAGATACATATATTTATACTTACTGCATAAAAAGTAGACTCTTCATTTTTAGCTTATATAGTATACAATAGCCTGTAAATTACTACATATACCCTATTTTTACAGCCGCAATACATAGAAATGGCAATACTTAGATTTAGAGTTTACTGGGAAGAAGACGATTTAACCTATAGAGATATTGAAATTCAAGGCAACCAAACCTTTATGGATTTTCATAAAGTAATTCTTCAGGCTTTCGAATTTGACGGAAAGCACCCGGCTTCTTTTTATGAGAGTAACGATAAATGGACCTATGGCCGCGAAATAAATTCTGAGGTATTGGCCAATAAAAAAGATGCACCTGCCTTATCTATGCTTAAAACTCCGGTTTCAGCTCTTGTCTTTACCCCAGATCAAAAATACATATACGTATATGATCCTGTAAAAAAATGGACATTTCACATTGAGCTTACTGGCGTAAATAAGGAAGAAACCTACAGACGAGTATATCCATTTATCTTGCGTAAAGAAGGTGTAGCTCCTGCACAGTATGGCATTAAAGGAGTGAACCCTGATAAGCTAATGGAGATAGAGGAGAAATATGACCTTGGGGAAGATGAAATGGCTGATGGATTTGGCAGCGAGGGTGAAGAAAGTGTGAGCGAAGAGGGTGGAGATTTTTAATTAGCTACACCAACCACTAAGTATATTATACCTCATCAATGAGCATAGCCCCAACTGTTATAGTTATACAAGGGCCTACTGCCGTGGGCAAAACAGCTGTAGCCATAGCGGTAGCTCAACTATTAAACACAGAAATAGTTTCTGCTGATAGTAGGCAATGCTATATGGGCATGGCTATAGGAACTGCACAGCCCTCCCCAATAGAAATGGCTGCGGTAAAACATCATTTCATAAATGAATACCCGGTTACTCAAGAGATTTCTGCTGCCGA
>CAYWUY010000014.1:0-51170 GCA_964461535.1 uncultured Flavipsychrobacter sp. | reverse complement strand
TACCCGTTGTGCTACCAATTGAGCATGTTCCTGTTCCGTTAGTTCTAGACCATGTGCCGCCCGGAGTGGCATTGGTAAGTGTTGTAGTGCTTCCTGTGCATACAGAACTACTGCCGACAATGGCAACTGGAGTAGTTGCTACTGTTACGACTCTACTTGCCGAGCAGCTTCCTGTTGTATAGATAATGGTAGATGTTCCCGGATTGATGCCACTAATTACGCCAGCTCCGTCTACGCTTGCTACGCTTGTATTACTACTGCTCCATGTGCCTCCGGCAGTTGTAGAACTAAATGTGGTAGTTGCATTTTGACATACGCTTGTTGTGCCTGTTAAGGCTGCCGGGCTAGTACTTACTGTAACAGGGAAAGTTGCGGGTGTTCCACATCCTGTGGTGTAACTTATAGTTGTAGTGCCGGCACTCAATGGATTTACTAAACCTGATGTACTGTTTACAGCTGCTACAGCAGTTGAAGAACTAGTCCATGTTCCGGCAGTAACCGTATTGGTAAACGTTGCCGTTACTCCCGTACACATATTGCTATTGCCTGTTATGGCAGATGCTGCAAATGTTACTTTTACTCTAGCTGTTGCGCTACTAGTAATACTACCTGTGGTATTGCATGATCCGGTAGTGTCCCAAGTTATTTTGCAATAGTAGTAGTATATCCCTTCGGTAGTAGTAGGTGGTGTGTACGATACATTGCCCGTAGTTGTAATTGCTGATGTTCCCACAGTAGAGGCTACTAGTGTTCCGCCGGTAGTAGCATTTACTGAGTTTACATACCATTCTACTGTTATTGGAGTTCCTGATGAGGCTCCGGAGCCAATACTACAAGTAGTGTAGTTGAATACAATATTGCTCGGACTTGCTCCTAGACAGTAAGTAGCTGCACCTGAAAGGCTGCCACTTGCATTAGGAGAAAACACTCGTTGAGCGTAGCTTGTAAATGATACTAGCGTGAGTAAGAAAAAGAGGCAATTACGTAGCATGTGTGCGTATTTTTACTTAAAATAACAGAATAATAACATATCGACAAAATATTTTTTACGTTAATCGTATGTTTATTATTTATTACTAGATTTTTAATCATTAAGATTTTGAGATAATTATGTGTTTAATGTTTTTAGTTGTGTATATATTTGATTGATAAATGATTATAGCATTTTTCTTCCTTAAGATATATATTTATAAAGTATGACATCATTTTGAATTAATTTTTGTATTATGCGTTTGAGTGTGAAAATCTGTTAGTTGCTTTAGGAATACGAGTAAAATTTGTAAATGGATTGCAAATTGGATTTTTTATTTTAAATGCAAATTTCGTGTGCAGTAAATTGTAATCTTGTAGAAATATTATGAATGTGAAAATAGATGAATATATAGAGTCTCGTGAGAACTTTGCACAGCCTATATTGAAAGAAATAAGAAAGCGTGTTTTGTTATCCTTCCCTCAGCTAGTAGAAGAATTAAAATGGGGGTTTCCTCATTACACATACAGGAAGCAGATAGTATGCAGTATGGCAGCATTTAAAAATCATTGTGCATTTGGTTTTTTTAAGGAGGCTTTAATGCAGGATCCCTATAAGATATTCAATAGTGATAATAGGCAAGGAATGGGGAGTTTGGGTAAAATAACTGCAATAGATCAATTGCCGGAGCAGTATGTATTCACCGAATATATATTAGAAGTAATAGCGCTAATAGACAGTGGGGTAAAGGGGAAGAGTACTACTAAAAATAGGAATAGAGAATTGTTAGTACCCGATGATTTTTTGAAAGCACTAGCAGTTAATGATGTAGCCCTTTCTTTTTTCAATACATCAAGCTATTCCTGTAAGAAAGAATATATAGACTGGATAATAAGTGCAAAAACTGAGACTACTAGAAATAAAAGAATACTGCAAGCTGTTGAAATGCTGGCTGATAAAAAGAATAAAAACTACAAATATGAACGTAAGTAATTAGCAATTTACATTTTGAGGAAATGTTATGGTAAATGTACTTCCGGAGCCAACTTTGCTTTTTACATCAATTGTGGCTTTGTATGCCTGAAAAATACTAAGTGAAAAGGTAAGTCCAAGACCTATTCCGTTTCTTTTTTGTGTAAAATATGGCTCAAATAAACGCCCGAGATTTTCTTCACTAATTCCGCATCCATTATCTTGTATTTGAATATTTACGCCTACATCGTTTTTGAATAATCTTAAGCATAATATACCTTTTTCTGGCTCCATAGCATCTATGGCATTGTTTACAATGTTTAGTATTGCCAGTTTTATTTTATCTCTATCTACAGATAGGTCTATTACTTCATTAGGGTAGTCTATTTCTAGCTTTATTTTTTTTAATGTTAATTTATCTATTGTAACAGCTACTATTTCATCTAGTAAACTTTGTGCTATATGACAAGATTGGGTGAGTTCTTTAGGTTTTGCCGTATATAATAACTCCCTTATTAAATCATTAATTCTATTTCCATTACGCTTTATAATGTCAATAAATAGAGATAGCTCTTCATTTTTATTTAGTTCTATAAGCTGTTCGCTAGATAGTAGTATATTATTTAGTGGATTGCGAACCTCATGGGCTAGAGTGCGGACTAGGCGAGAAGCTGCTGCTAGTTTTTCTGCCTGTATGTTTGATTTTTCTATTTTCTTTATCGTGGTTATATCGTGAATTATCCCTTGCCAACTAGTATTGTCTAGTATGTTGTCGTTTTTATTTATAGATAATAGGCAATGTTTTTCTTCGTTATCTGCAGAGAGAAATATTACTTCTTTTTCAGGTATTACTCCTGTTTCTATTAGTTCAGCTTTTAAAGCTGTTTTTACTTCATCATTGTAGATAAGATTGAAAATTGTTTTGCCTATTAATGCATCTGTTTCTAGTTTAAATAGTTCTATTGCAGCAGAGTTAATTTCTACAATCTCAAAACTGTTATTGCAGATAAAAATAACATCTTTAGATTGCTCAAAGATTGTCCTGTATTTTTTTTCGTTATACTGCAAGGCTTCTTTTGCAAAAGTCCTCTCTAGTGCATATCTTATAGTACGTTCTAGTTTTTCTACAGATAATTCTGTCTTAATTAAATAATCTACTGCACCTAGTTTCATGGCTTGTATATCCACATTGTAGTTGCCCTTACCGGTAAGCAGTACTATAGGAGTTTTTACGCCTAATTCGTTAGCTTCTCCTAAAAAGTCTACACCGGTTTTGGCACCTAGTCTGTAATCAACAAAGCAGATATTATATGTGTCTGTAGATAGTTTTTGCAAAGCGGTATTATAGTTGAACGCCCAATCAAGCTCATACTGATTGCCAGGTATCATTTTAATATAATCGCTCATGATGATGTAATCATCTTCATCATCATCAACAATAAGTATACGACCTTTTAAATATTTACTACCCATACTGTATTAAGATGTTGATGGTAATAGCATTATAAAATTGGCACCTTTATTTATTTCAGAGTGTGCATATATAACACCTTTGTGGCGCTCTATTATTTTTTTACATATAGCCAGCCCTATGCCCGAACCTGGGTATTCAGCTTTGCCGTGTAAACGCTGGAATACATTGAATATTTTACCTGAATATTCATTTTCAAAGCCTATACCATTATCACTTATCGTTATTTTGTAGTATTCGTGCTCTGTATCAAGTGCTAGCTCTTGTATTTCTTTTAGGCTAGCTTTAACCGTATTTACTTTTATGATTGGTTTTACATCAGGTGTTCTGAATTTTATAGCATTAGAGATAATATTTAGAAATAGCTGTTTCATTTGAGATGGAATAGCATTAATAGTTGGCAGAGGATCAGCATATATTTGTGTGCCTGTTTCTTCCATTCTAAGGTCTAATTCGCTTTTTACTTGTCGTAATATTTGATCTAATTGAATTGTTTCAAATGGATGTGCATTATTAGAAATTCTGGAAAAATCTAGCAAACTATTAATCAGCATGCGCATATTTTCTGCTGCCGCCACCATACGCGATAAATACATGCTGCCTTCATCGGTCAATTGATTGCTGTATTTTTCGTTTAATCTACTACCGAAAGTTGTTATTTTTCTTAGTGGTTCTTGTAAATCATGACTTGCTACATAGGCAAACTCCTCAAGCTCTATATTTGATCTATTCAGTTCTTCTACCTTCCTTTTAAGGTTATATTCTACAGTTCGCTGATTAGTTATATCTCGTACACTTCCTACGAATTTTACAATATTCCCTTTTTTATCTTTTATGCTTCGGCCAAGACTATGTATAATTTTTATGTTGCCTTTTGCAGTTATAATTCTAAATTCTGTATCTACATCAATTCCTTCTGATAGTCCTTTATCGGTAATGGCTTTTACTCTTTCTTTATCTTCAGGATGAATAAAAGACCTAGCAAAAGCACGGTCTATTTCTTGCAGATGTTGTTCTATTTCATATATTTTGTATATGCCATTTGACCAGTATACTTTTTGGTTGGCTATTAGTAGTTCAAATGTTCCGAAATTTTCACTTTGGAAATGCTCATAAAATAGCTCTCTAGTGTCGTAAGATAGAAATGGTAGTGCCCACTTAGACACATCCGGGTGAAAATAGAAAATGAGTTTTGTACTTTCTCCAGGCAGCTCTAGAACAGAGATAAATAGATAGAAATAATGTTCTACACCTTCTATAGATTGTAAAGTATAAATAACATAAGAATGGTAGGTGTTTCTATTTGCATTTACAGTATCTATTTGGGTTTTTAAGCGGCCATATTGACTAGGGTTAATTAGATTTTTAAAGTAATAGTCCTTTGTTTGTAAATGCTGATTAGAATAGCCAAGATACCTTTCAAACATATTGTTAGCATAAAGCATCTTTAATGTGTCTGCCTCTACTATTAAAGACATGGTAGGGCCTTGCATCCAAGAATCTTGAAAGAAGTTGCTATGCTGGTTAGGTGTTTCAGTAGCCATGGCAGTAAGTTTTTAGAATTCTTGCTCGTCTAAATTATTAAACTCCTTAAACTGCTTCATTTTGTTATAAAGTGTTTTACGGTCTACATTTAGCAGTCTAGCAGCCTTACTTTTATTAAATCCTGCTTTTTTTAGTGCATCTAATATCACGCTGTATTCAGCATCTATATTAGCCGCTTTCAAGCGTTGGTCTAGTGGTATTTTATTAATGTTGTTACTGCTGTTATTTGTGTTGTTTTCAGGAGCACTATTTATTACTGTTTCAAATTGTAGTTTGTAATAGTTACTTATTTCAAATGGTAAAGATTGAGGTTCTATGTAATTGCCATCAGTAAGCAAAGTGGCTCGTTTTACCACATTTTTTAACTCTCTTAAATTGCCATACCACACATAGTTTTTAAATATTTTTTCTACTTCTTTAGAAAAACCTTTTACAGATTTACCTAGCTCTTTGTTAGTCATATTTAAAAAGTGCTGTGCAAAAAGCATGATATCTTCCGGTCGTTCTCTTAGAGATGGAACTTCTATAGAAAATTCATTAAATCGATGGTATAAATCTTCTCTGAATTTACCATTTCTAGCAGCATCCCACAGTCTTTCATTACTAGCTACTATTATTCTTACGTCTAGGTCTATGTCTTTTACTCCTCCTACACGTCTTATTTTGCGTTCTTGAACCACACGTAAGAGTGAAACCTGAATGTCATATGATAAGTTGGCTATTTCGTCCAGAAAAACTGTACCCGTATTGGCAAGTTCTAAGCTGCCTACTTTTTGGCTAACAGCTCCGGTAAAGGCTCCTTTTTCATGACCAAATAATTCACTGCCTGCAAGCTCTTTAGACAGTGCACCGCAGTCAATGGCTATAAAAGGTTTGTCGGCACGTCTGCTATGTTGATGTATCTGTTGGGCAATAGCTTCTTTACCGCTTCCACTTTCACCATATATAATTACACTATAATTGGTAGGTGCAACTAGGGCAATTTGTTTAATGATTTGTAGAAACTGTGGGCTATTTCCCGTAATGTATTCTGAAATTTGACTGCCAAGGTTTTGCTTACTCTTAGGTTTCCCATTTTTCTCAATGCTTTCGCCTGTAGCAAGTGCCTTGTTTATAGTTAGCAATATTTCGTCAGGATATAAGGGTTTGGTAACATAGTCATACGCGCCTAACTTCATTACCTCTACTGCATCTTTTACATCGCTATATCCTGTAATTATAATTACCTGTACCTCAGGCGATTTTTCTTTTAGGGCAATTAATAACTCGTTACCGTTCATGTCTTCTAAACGGTAATCACATAATATTAAATGAGGTTTATGCATTTCTAAATGCAATAATGCATCTTTCCCTGTTCGTACACTTTCTACCTTAAATCCCTTTTTACTTAAAAAACGGGTAAGTAGCATGCACATATCAATATCATCATCAACTACTAGTATATGGTGCATATATTTTACCTATTGTAGGTTCTTGCTAAAGTAATCAATATTTGCATGAATATATATACCATGGCGCATGGTAAATATCTAAATACTATAAAACATTAACAGCTAGTTTATACAATTTTATTTTGTAGGTTGTATGCTATTAATTACAAACAGATTACAAAAAAATAGCCTTGAAATATATACTCTCTTAGCTATTTCTTTTAGCTTTGGTTGCAATGAAAAAAAGGCTCATATTTATTGCCATCACTTTCATAGCTTCTATGGCTATGTTGGGCCTTTTGTCTATGTATTCTCTAAATAGGCTCAATAATTATATAGATGCTTCTAATCTAATGGACCATTCTTCAGAGGTTATAGAGCATGTATATGATGCAGAAATAAGTATAAGAGATATAGATAGAACTGAGCGCGGATATATGTTGACAAAAGATACTGCATATCTTCGGTTAATACGAATGTCTGTTGATTCTTTAAAAAATAGTGTATCTAATTTAACCAAAGATGTAAGCACCTCAAAGGAAATGCATATAGAGGTAGATTCTTTAAAGCTAATGGCGGTTAAAAGAATTGATGCTTTAAACATTAACATTCAATATGTTAACTCATCTTCAGACACAAAACCTTCTCAATACTTCCAAGATAGCAGGGGTGTAATGCGCGCCTGCTCAAGAATATTAAGACGTATACATAAGTATCAAGATAGTCTTAAGGTTACTAGATTTCAAACTGAAAAATACTATGAGGTAAAAACATCTAAAGACATAAAAACCATTCTAATAGTTTTTGTAGCCTTTACCTGTATTTTATTTTTCTTACTTGCTAAAGAATTAAGAGAGCGATTACTTTATCAAAGAGAATTGCAGGCTAAGGTGTTAGATTTAAGCAGATCTCATAAAGAGCTGCAAGAAATAGCTTATGTAGCTAGTCACGATTTACAAGAGCCTTTACGTAAAATACAGGTATTCAGTAGTTTATTATTGTCAAAAGAGCAAACAGAGACTAATAAAGAACACCTTAGTAGAATAAATACATCTGCCGGTATTATGCATACGCTTATTAAAGATTTAGTGATGCTAACCAGTTTGAGTAAAGCAGAAGAACCACAAACAAAAGTAGACTTGAATAGCCAACTTACTTATAGTATTGGCGATTTGTCAAAACTGGTAGATGAGTATAGTATAGATTTACGAATAGATAAACTACCTGTTATTAAAGCTTATGACTATCAAGTAAGGCTATTATTTACGGCATTGCTAGATAATGCTATTAAGTTTAGAAAGATTAATGAAAAGGCTGTAATATCTGTATCAAGCACTATTGTGGGTGGGCAGGTTTTGGAACAAATAAACCCCAATTTAAGATATAAGAGTTTTTACAAAATTTCGTTTATCGATAATGGAATTGGTTTTGATAACCAGTTTGGTGCCAAAATTTTTCAAATATTCCAGACCTTACATGGGGATAGTTACGAGGGTAGAGGCATAGGCTTAGCTATGTGTCAGCGAATTATGGCCAACCACAATGGCTATATAGTTGCAAGCGGTAAGCTGGGACTGGGTGCAGTAATTGAGTTATACTTTCCTTTAGAGCAAGCATAACATATGCTGTTTGCTCTATTTTTTCTTATCAATTAGCTATTTTTGCCTTAAATATAAATTTATGCCGTCTTTTGATATAGCCAGCAAAGTTGATTTGCAAACTTTGGATAATGCAGTAAATATTGCTAAAAAAGAAATTGATAACCGTTTTGATTTTAAAGGGACACATGTATCTGTAGAGCTTAATAAAAAAGATATGGTGATAGATGTAGAGGTGGAAAGTGATATGAAATTGAAACAACTTGAAGATATACTGCTAACCAAGGCAATGCGCCAAGGGCTTGAGGCCAAATCTTTTGATATGTCTAAAAATCATACTGCAAATGGCAAGTATGTAAGAAAGTCTATACCTATTAAAAACGGTATAGATAAGGATAATGCTAAAAAGATAGTGAAGTTGATAAAAGATAGCGGAGCTAAGGTGCAAGCTGCTATTATGGATGATATTATAAGAGTTACTGGTAAGAAAATTGATGATTTGCAAGGCGTTATTCAACTTTGCAGAACCTCTGAAATAGACTTGCCACTACAATATATTAATATGAAGTCTTAAAAGTATTCTGTTTCAGCAAGCAAAAAGGGCTGTACCTAGGTGGTGCAGCCCTTTTTGTTAGGTTTCAGCCAGTTGTAAACACAACAGCTTGTAGGGTTTTGTATACATGCTAATAATTATATCTTTAAGGGTATTAACCTTTTATTCTGTTATTCTCGCTTTCAAGGCCGGTTTTTCTTTGGCGGGCAGTCTTAACTTGGCTGTTGCCAAAGCGGTAGGTGAAATTGATTCTCGCTGTTCTGCTTTCCCAATAGCCACCGCCTTTTATTTTTATTCCTGCAAAATCGTTTTCTGCTCGCCAAGGAGCTGTAAAGAAAGGATCGGTAATGCTGAATTTTAGATTGCCCTTGTCTTTTAGCACTTTAGCTTGAAAACCAAGGTCTATAGCACCTTGTCCTTTTGTGCGCCATGTACCACCCCATACCGATGGGCCATTATACCAACCACTTATTTCTGCGCTGTACTTAGGCGATAGTACAAAGGTTTGCTGCATATAAGCACCGTAGGTAGGTATATTAAGGCTAAAAGAATTTTTACTTATAGCACCATCAAACATTTGGTAGCTGTACCAAAGATTTACGTAGCCGCTCCACCATTTAGCAATTGGCAATGGTGCACCTATAGACGCGTTTATCATTTGTTGGGTGGCTAGGTTGCGCTGTTGCACATAAGTAGCATTGCCTGTTGTGTCAGTGATTTGTGTAGCATAATCATCGACCTTGCTATATCCTAGGGTAGTATTAAAGAAGCCCATGAAGGTATGCGTAAGCTCTACAGAGTTGGTATACTGTGGTTTAAGAAACGCATTCCCTTTTTCGTAAGTCATTTCATCCAGTTTCATTTCAAACGGATTCAAATCTTGATACGTTGGCCTATCTATTCTTCTACTGTAAGTAAGGTTTAGGGTATGCTTCTTATTCATATTCCACGTAACTGCCGCACTTGGAAAAAGATCGGTATAGTTTCTGTCTACTGTATTGTCGGCTTGTATTATACCATCAGCTCTACTTAATTCGCCTATACTATGCGTGTTCTCCATTCTTAAGCCTGCCTGAATGCTCCACTTGTCATTAAAGGCTACATTATAGTTAGCATAGAGTGCATTTACATTTTCCTTGTAATTAAACTTATTGCTACGTTCTTTTACTAGTACATCATCATTATTAGTTCTATTGAAAAAATCGAAAGTATTGGCAGTGTTTACGTAAGATACTTTACCTCCAAAGCCTAGCTTAGATTTACCTACTTTTCTTTCATAGTCAGCTTTAATAGTGTAAATGTCAATATCTGTAGGAGTGTAACTTTTATTAGTTATCTGGTTAATGAAGCTGCCGGCTTCGGTGTAGTAGGTGTTGGGCTGTGTACTTTTAGAATTTCCTCTAAACACCCCATAGTCAGCATCTACATTTATGTCGGTTAGCGAATCGGCATATTTATAGTTTAAGTTGACATTAGTATTTAGTTTAGTGCCAGGGACGTTGTTATAGGCGCGTAGTTTTTTTATGAATACGTTTGTTGCATCATCATAGATATTGGTATTGCCTTCCGACTTCCATTCTCCTTCGCTAATGTTACCGGTAGCCATTATGCCTATGGTGTTTTTGTTGTTTATAAAGTAATCTATACCAGCTTTAGCATTGTAATTGTTGAAGTTACTTTTATTGGCACTTTTTTGAATGTACAGGGTGTCGCGTTGGTGTCTGTCAAAGTTCATTCCGTTTTCATAAATACCATTGCTGTAGCCTACATTGCCATAGGCATTTATTTTTTCGTTTCTATAATTCAGGTTTACTGAAGCATTGCTTTTTGGGGTATAACCTTGAACATAGCCTAAGGTAACACTACCATTTGTGCCTATTTTTTTATTTTTCTTCAGCTTAATATTTATGATGCCAGCATTTCCACTTGCATCATACTTTGCGCTAGGGTTGCTTATCATTTCAATAGACTCAATATCATTGCTATTGATGCTTTTTAGGTATGCAGCCAAGTCTTTTGCATCAAGCTGAGACATTTTACCATCAATATATATTCTTACTCCCGATTTACCCTTCATGCTGATGTTGTCGTTATTGTCAACCATCACTCCCGGGCTTTTTTGTAGTAGTTCCATAGCATTGCTGCCTGTGGCATTAATGCTATTTTCTACATTAAATATTACTTTGTCTGATTTTACTTCAATGGTGGGCTTTTTAGCAGTAACAGCTACAGTTTCAAGCTCTTTGGTAGTAGTAGCTAACTGAATAGTTGGTGCACTGAAAGTGGTATTGTCGCTTACCATAAAAGCAGTACTATAAGTAGTAGTGTATCCTACAGAACTAACCCTTAATAAGTAGCTACCACCTTTATTGGCTACTATCTCAAATTTTCCTGCTGCATCGCTCAGTTCAGATTTTACAATGCTGCTGTCCGCAGTGTTTAAAAGATATACTCCCGCTAAATCAACGGGAGTACCCTTTTTATCGGTAATTAGACCTGTTACTTTAGTAGATTGAGCATAAGCAGAGCTGGTGCATACAATGGCAATAGTGGCGGCGTAAAGTTTAAGCATAAAAGATTGTGTAGTAGTAAATGTTAGACGAATGAGGTGGCTATTTTGTTACAGATTTTGCGAAATATTTTTTGTTTCCATACAATGTCAATTATTGTGCCATCAATAGATTTTGATTGTTATGCTTTTCTTAATGCATGGGGTGATTTTTTGGGGTAGTAGCAGGTGCTTAAACAACACATCCGACACTTGGGTGTCGGATGTGTTGTTTATTCTATAACTATTATTTCTACTCGTCTGTTTCTGGCTCTGGAGTCAGCAGTATTATTATCTGCCAATGGGTGGGTGTCTCCCCATCCTTTTACAGATAGTCGTTTAGGATCAATTCCCTTTTTTATTACTGCTTGCATTACTGCAATAGCTCTTCTCTCTGAAATTGCCATATTGCTATCGGCTATTCCCACATTGTCTGTATGTCCCTCTAAACGAATTTTAATATTGGGATTTTTTTGCATCATATCAGCTACTTCATTTATTACATCGGTAGCATTGTTAGATACTTCTGCTGATCTGGTTTCAAAATTTATATACAAATCCATACTAGTTGTTTTAGATTGTGCTAGCGTAGTATTTGTAATTAATATGCAGCATATATGTAGTGCTGCATAGGTTAGTATGTTTTTTATAAGACTTATCATAAATAAAAATGCACCTTTATAGGTGCAAAATTATATGATAAGTATGTTGCTTTTATTAAAGGTTGAAAAATCCCCCTTTAATTACCCAAAAGTTAGAATTTTCTCATTTTCCAAACACCGTACATAGCTTCTTTAATAATTCCTTTACTCATTTTGCTTACACCCTCTTTTCTATCTTCAAATACAATAGGAACTTCTTTTATCTTAAAGCCCAGTTTCCATGCTCTATATTTCATTTCTATCTGGAATGCGTAGCCAATGAAATGCACTTCGTCTAGTGGTATTGTTTCTAGAACTTTTCTTCTGTAACAGATAAAGCCGGCAGTAGGGTCATTTACGGGCATCCAGGTAATAAGTTTGGTATACATGGCACCACCTTTAGATATTAGTATTCTATCCCAAGGCCAGTTTACCACTTGGCCACCGCTTACATATCTAGAGCCTACAACTACATCTGCCCCTTTTTCTGCAGCTTCATATAGTCTTATTAAATCATCAGGCTTATGAGAGAAGTCGGCATCCATTTCAAAAATGTATTCATAACCATTGGCAATAGCCCATTTAAAGCCGGCTATGTATGCTGTGCCTAGTCCTAGTTTGCCTTTTCTTTCCAGTAAGTGAAGATTTTCGGTAAAGCTTTGCTGCAGTGTTTTAACAATGTTCCCGGTGCCGTCCGGCGATCCATCGTCTACAATAAGCAAATGAAAATTACCTGATAGGGAAAATACCTTACGAATAATCTTTTCGATATTTTCTTTTTCGTTATAGGTTGGTATTATGACTAGTTTTTTCAAGCAGGTAATCTTGTGTTTTTTAAGTAGCGCAAAATAATGATAATGTGCTGGATAATTAATAAAAATAATGCTAAACTTTCAATCCTGCCTTACGCAGTTTCATTTTGTTTAATATTTCTGATATTTTCTGTTTGGTGTGCAATGCAAAGTCGGCCTGCATCATCCAATCATAATATTGTGGTTCTTGCGTAAAAACTTCCTCTACCTTACGGCCTTTATATTTACCAAAGTTAAATACCGGTTGGCCATCTTTAAGTACTATTCTTCTAGCATAGTCTACAAAGTCGTCGGCAAGGGTGAATTTATGCAGGCTAGGAACATCATCAGCCAAACTTTCGTATTTATCTAGCTGAGCTTCTAATACTTCTATAGTAGCCTCAATGTCAGCTTCGGCACTGTGAGCATTAGTAAGCTCTTTACCGCAATAGAAGTTATATGCTGCACTTAATGTACGACTCTCCATTTTAAAGAAGATTTGTTGTACATCTATCATATGTCTTTCTGTAAAGTCTACCTGAACGCCCACGCGCAGAAATTCTTCAGCTAGTAGGGGTAGGTCAAACTTACTAGAATTATATCCTCCCATATCGCAACCCTTTATCCACTCATACAGCTCGTGTGCTATAAGTTTAAATTTAGGAGCATCCTTTACATCTTCATCGGTAATGCCATGAATAGCAGAAGATTCTGCAGGTATAGGCATGCCCGGGTTTATACGCTTTACATACTTCTCCTTTTTGCCATCCGGCATCAGCTTTACAAAAGCTAGCTCTATAATTCTATCTTTTGCGTGGTCGGTGCCGGTTGTTTCTAAATCAAAAAACACAATCGGTCTCTTCAAGGTCAGTCTAGACATATTAGGTATATTTCTTAGTGCGAACTTACGTTATTCCAGTCAATTCCATCAAAAGTGCCCGAACTCATAAGCAATAAGAATACCGGCTTTTCACTATTTTTAACCAACTGTTCTACTGTACTCCATAATACATCTTTACTGTCTATTACCTCTAAGTCAGTTTTTTCGAAGTATTTCTTCACATTTTCTTTATTGATTTCTGGTAGCCCCTTTAATTGTAGTGCATGGTGGCTAAAAAATACTATTGATGTATCTGCGTTGTCCATACTATGGGCATATTCGCTCATGAATTTTTCATTTAAGCTACTGAATGTGTGTAACTCAAAACAGGCAATTAAAGTTCGGTTGTGGTAAGCTTCTCTTACTGCATTAAGTGTGGCCTTAAGCTTGCTAGGGGCATGGGCGAAATCGCGATACACCAGTAGATTACCTTCTTCTTTTACCTTTTCAAGGCGCCTTGCCGCTCCGGTAAATGTGGCTATAGCTTTATAGCAGTTTGCTATACTTATACCTAATTCGGTACATACGCTTACAGCTGCTGCAATATTTTGTATGTTGTGTCTGCCAAATACCGATACTGATACTGGGCCGTTCTCAGTAGCTATGATGGGTGTGCCATCTTCATAATGGAATTTAGGTGTATGGTAGGGTATGCTATGAATGGTATTAATAGGGTACACCGCCCTTACCACCTCTTCGTCTTCTGCATTGTAGAAAACAGTAGTGCCTTTTTCCAGTCCGGTAAGGTATTGCTCAAATTGTTCGAAATAGATATCATAGGTTGGGAATACATTAATATGATCCCATGCTATGCCACTTAACACACTAATGTGCGGATGGTAGAATAGTATTTTAGGTCTTTTTTCTATTACAGAAGCGGGGTATTCATCGCCTTCAATTACTATAATAGGTGCATCTGTTAGTTTTACCGATTGTTCGAAGCCCGCAACTTTAGCACCAACCAGATAGTCAAAGTCCAGCCCATTTTCCTTAAGTATGTGCATTACCATAGAGGTTATAGTGGTTTTGCCATGACTGCCTGCTATAACAACACGTTTTTTGTTTTTACTAACTTCATAAACATACTGAGGGAAAGAGTAGATAGGAATACCTTTTGCTTGTGCAGCTATAAGTTCGGGATTGTCTGCTCTTGCATGCATGCCCAGTACTACTGCATCTACATTATTACCCAGTTTCTCAGGGTACCAGCCATTAGCTACAGGCAACAAACCTTCGTTAAGTAGGTTGGTTTTTGCAGGGTCATTTATTTCGTCATCGCTTCCAGTTACCTGATAACCTTCCCTTTTTAGTGCTATTGCCAATTGGTGCATTATGGCCCCACCTATGGCTATAAAATGAATATTTTTCATAAATTTTTTTCCTAACTTCGTACAAAGTTAAAATTAGGTTCTACTATTCACAATTTAAATGTATGTATACAAAAAGCAGACTTTTTCGTGCCTTTACATTGGTTGCTGCCATATCATTTGTGCTTAGCGTTGCATCTTGCACCCAAACTAAGCGTTATGGCTGTCCTAACCACTTATTTACCCCAACACTAGCAAAGTAATTAATAAATATGTTTCCATAAAAATAGCCTGAAGTATACTTCAGGCTATTTTTATGGAAATTCTTAATGTCTATTATATAAACTTAAACCCTAGGCTTAACTGAATATTTCTATTTTTCCAGGAATCTTGAATATTGGTAGCACTTTTATTGTTTATATTAGTTACGCCTAATATATACCTAGCACCTAAGCAAAACCTCATGTATCTTACCTCTAGCCCGGCAACACCAGCGAAATAGCCAGATTCAAATTGATTTTTCAAATCAGTTTTTGCCGCATCTGCAGACTTAATAGACATGATAGAGCTAAATTGAGGCCCTGCCATTAGCCAAACTTTGGGTAGAAGTTTACCGCCTATGAGTTTATATTCAAAAAGTAGTGGAATATCTAAATAAACAGCTTGTACATCAATTTTGTTATTTAGTATATTATTATCAATGGTATATTTAGCATTTGATACTAAAACCTCAGCCTGAACACCAATTTTGTGCTTGTGAGCACCTACAAAAATACCTCCTAAAAAGCCACCACTATAGTTAGACTCAATTGTGTTTCCGGATAATTGACCAAAGTTGGCACCTACTTTTACACCTAAATCAGCTTTAGGAAGGTTCTTTAAGCCTGGCACCGCATAAGCTGCAGTTGTGCAAAAAGAGGTTAATAGTAAAAAAGTGTAAATAAGACGTTTCATATATGTGCTGTTTGAATTGATACTACAAAAACTATGCCTATGTTAGTATTTGTAATTGCGATTCAATTCGTAGCGAAGATATACTTGTCCAGAACCTGTATACCATGCATCGTTCACGCCTTTATAGTTACCACCATTAATGTCTGAAATGCCAAAGTTGTATTTAGCACCTATGCCTAATTTTTTAGTGATATTATGCTCAGCACCAACAACTAACGATATGTTGGTTTTTTTGAACAAATCATCGGTTTTCCAAGTGTCTTTGAAAATTGTTGTGCTCTCTCCACTATATGCCAAGTAGCTGAATTGAGCCCCTATTTCAAAGTTGAATCTCTCACTAGGCTTTACCATATATACCACAGGTATGTTTACGTAAGCTAGGTTGAATGTAGCCTTGGTAGTTACATCTTTAGGATTGTAACCATAAGAGCTTTGATATGGATAGGTAGCAGCTAATTTAGTTTCAAACTGTGTTGTAGATATACTAAGCCCTACTTTTACACCCATTTCATCCCATCTTCTTAATGCATAACCACCTACTACGGCTCCGGTATTATAGGCATTATTAAAAGGCTGAGCACTTATAGTTTGTAAGTTAGCACCTGCAATTACTCCGTATTCAATGTAATGATGAGTCATTGCTTTTAATTGCTCTAATGTAACTTGCGCATTAGCTGAAGAGGAAAACAACATCAAAGCAGAGATACCTGCCGGGATTAGTTTTTTAAGTATCATTTTAAAGTCTGATTTTCGGTATTTTTTTAAGTGGTGCAAATTATCTGATTATTGCATAACACACAATAATTCAGCAATTTAATACGCGAAATTAGTAGAATAAGTAGTTTGATTTTGACAGTTATTTTCAATTAACGCTTTCTTCACACTTAATAATCATGAACTCATTGCCAAGGGGTAAAGTTGCATTGTAAATATGTGTTATGAATCCTGTCCCATAGGTGGCGTAATATGATATGAAATTGTCATGTCGTTCTTGCAATCTATTTGATGGAAACAATTCTGATTTTAATTTTTCATATCTAGTAAGCACTACACTATGTTTTCGCTTTTCTGCTCTAAAAATCTTTTTAGACATGGCTAGTACTAACTTGTCAATTTTTTTATGCATGCTAGCTACAGCTGCTTCTAACGTATTATCGGTTAGGGTAGCTTTATTTTTAATTGCCTCTATGCTTATATTTATTGCGGCCTGTTCGGCAGTTAAGCTGGTAGGGTTGTGTTCTTTAACAAAAGCCTCTATAGCGTCGTTATTAGGTAGGAATAGATTTTTAAGTGTATCAGGAAGTTGTTCTAAACGTGCTGCTTGTTGTTTGTTTATCCATAAGCCCGACTGTCTTAGTAAAATACAGGGATAGAATATATTATTGCTTTCAAATAATGGTTTTAATTGTAGCCAATATGCCACCTCGGCGCCACCACCTATAAAAACAATGTTAGGTAATATTGTTTCTTGAAATAATCCTCTGGTTATTACATTGGGGCTAAAGCGTTCGGGGTGTTTATCTACTTCCTGTTGTAGCTCATCTTTGCTCCAACTAATAGAAGTATTTAATACATGCCATTTATTGTTTTCGTAAGTTATTCGTTCGCGTATATTATAGTTGAGATAAAATAAATTAATGGGTCTGGCAAAAGCCTGTGCTTTATACAGTTCAGCTAGTTTTTCGCTTTGTTCTTGTACTATTTTTTCTGAGGGTTGTTCTAATAGCTCTTTTAAAATGATGGGTGTGAAAAGCCTTTTTAAATTACTATTGTCCGGGTTTACAACAATAAGTCCATATTTGTTGAAAAGCTGATCAACCAAATAAAGAGTAGCCTCAGCTACTGTTTTATGATGTAAGTATGCCTCTGATAATAGAATCTTTAATTCTTCCGTGGCGTCGCCGGGAGGTCCTATAAGTGAAAATAAATTATTAAGTATAGGTTTCAGGCTTTCGGTTTTCATACGCCCCACTGCACCGGTCTGTCCATTAGCATTCCAGGTATATTTGGTTTGTTCGTATCTGAATGTACCCAATTCATCTAGGTCATTATCTTCGCTACCCATATAGTAAACCGGTACAAAGTTCATTTCAGGGTGCTTTATTTTAAGGTCGTTAGACAGCTTTATGGCATGTACTATCTTATATATAAAATATAAATAGCCCGTCATTAAATTAGGCTGATGCGCCGTGCAAACAGTAAACGTATTACTATCTAACAGTAAATCAATATTTCTGCGTACTGCTTCATCTGTATTCAGGTGCTGGTACTGCTCTGTTAGTACACTATGCAGTATTTGGCGATTAACCGGATAATTTTTTCTATCATTAATAGATTGTTCTATTCCCGAATAATCGGGTGTATATGCGAAGAAATATTTAAACAGATTAGGCTCTGATACATAGTCAGTAGCCAATTTAGAGAATGAATGGGTTTGGCTGTAGTTGATGTAAGAGTAGGTACAATACACAGTAGAAAATTTATGCGAAGGTAAGGGGAGTTATAATGTATTGAGCTTTATAATGCTATTGCAGATATCTATATGCACTTTTTTTTGAAAGTTTACCAAGGTGTATACTATTAACTGCGTCTTATAATCAAGGGCTGTAGAAGTTATCACTAGTAAATACTGTCTGCGCATTCTTTTTTATCATTAAAAACTCAATCTATGAAACAAACACTTTTATCAGTAGTATTTTGTTGTCTGTCAGCGCTACTACAGGCGCAGTCGTCATTCCCTACTACAGACTCTCTTAGTATAAATAATATAAATGCCACCTTTATGGTGCACGGAGATATGTGGAATGGTCCTGACACGGTTGGGAGCCATTGTTATTTTCCCAGTTCGACCAGGAAATCTGTATGTGCTGCCGGTGCTTTATGGATGTCGGGCTATGTGCCCATAGACTACCTTTTAGTTTTTATTTAAGATAGTTTTTACATAGGGACAATTATTTTCAGATTTATACAAAGATTTAGAGCGGCTAAACCGTCTTATAATTAGGGATGTCTATAACATCATTCAATTAGTACCTACTTTTTTATCATTAAAACTACCAACCATGAAACGAACACTTTTATCCATGCTGCTGTGCAGTACATTTACTGCATTATTTGCTCAAACCCCATTTCCAACAATCGATTCTCTCAACGTAAATAATCTAAATGCAACCTTTTTAGTGCATGGAGATATGTGGTGGAATCCTGCACTCATGTCTAGCCATTGTTATTATCCTGCAAATTCTCATAAGAGCATTAGTTCTACAGGGGCATTGTGGATGTCAGGTTATGATGATGTGGCAGTTCTTCATGCTGCTGCACAAACATATAGACAAGATGGAAATGATTATTGGCCGGGGCCATTAGCAACATCAGGTTCCATAACATATGATAGTTCTCAAAAATGGGCTAAAATTTGGAAGGTTAATAGAAATGAAATTCAGGCGTTCAGGTTGCTCTCTGATCATACTATTGCTAATACTCCTGAACCTATATTGACCTGGCCTGCTTCAGGTAATACCTATGCAAGAGGTAATGGAGGTGCTAATCTATCTATTCCTGCCGGAACTCAATTGGCACCATTTGAAGATATGAATGGAAATGGTATATACGAACCGTTGTTAGGCGATTATCCAAAAGTAAAAGGTGATCAGGCATTATGGTACATATTTAATGATGATGGTCCTAATCATAATGTGACATCAACTATGCCACTGCATGTAGAGGTGCATACTATGGCATATGCCTATAAAAGAAATACTTCTGTAGATAATGCTATATTCTATGAGTATACTGTAATAAATAAAGGACCATATAATTATACCAACTTCAGGATGGCTCAGTTAGCAGATGTTGATCTTGGATATTTCAACGATGATTATATAGGTTTTGACTCTGTTAGAGGAATGGGTATAGTATATAATGCTGATACTGTTGATGGAGGGTCTATGGCCGATACACTTACTTCTTATGGAAACAAAGTACCTATTGCCGCAGTTATAATGCTAGAGCTTTCTCAGGCTGAGCCCTTTGTAAATAATATTGGAAGCTTTATGTATTACAATAATGATTTCTCAGTTATGGGTAATCCATCAAATGGTGGGCATTATAGTAACTATAGTAGGTCTAAATTTAAAGATGGTTCACACCTTAAAATGGATTTTACCGGTAGTGGTATATCTTCCGATGGTTATGGTACGGGTGAGGATACTAAGTATGTTTTCTCTGGAGACCCGTCTGTGGCAGGTACTTGGTCTGAGTGTGCTTCCAGTAATGTTCCGGGAGATAGACGTTTTGTGATAGGAAGTAAAGATTTGACACTTAGGTCTGGTGATACTGTTTTTATGGCTATGGCTTTAATGGTAAAGTCAGATACTATTGGCCACGGTTGTCCAAATGCTTCTTTTGCCCCCATTCAATCATTGGCAGACGATATAGTGTCTGCATATCAAACCCCTCCCATTATTTTTCCTCTAAATATTGCCGAGGTAGAACAGTCTGATATAAAAGTGTATCCTAATCCAGCCACAGATTATCTTACAATAGACATTAATTCATCAAGTGCTGTAGGACAATTGTATATACACGATGTAACCGGTAGGCAGGTGATTGTATCGCAAATAAATGCGCCACAAAGTAAATTAGATGTAAGTACATTAATGCCTGGCATGTATTATTTAAAATGCAGTATAGGCAATACTATTATCAATAGTGTGTTTATAAAGCAATAACTATTTATTAATAGTACTCTTTTTTAGTATCCCTATAATTTTGCCTGCACTTTTATTAGTAGCAGGCAAAATTGTTTTAGGAAAAGATTAGCAGTAATGGATATTAATTAAAGGCAATAATGCGGATATTTGGCACGTCTTTTGCAATTGTAAGTCAAAAAATATAGAAGTAGTTCTAAAAAGTTACTTAAGTCAGTGTTTATAATACTTTTACTAAATAAATATTTAGCCCTTTGCCAACGTTTGTTATGTTATCTACGTCTTAATAGTATACCAAGAGGTTAACTAAAAAACTATTTCGCCATTAAAATTCACAGTCAGTTCTAAACTTTTTAAAAATTTCACCAATGAACATCGGTCTAGCTATCAAATCGATCAGAAAAAAACTCTCTATTACCCAATACGAGTTAGCAGAAAAGTGCGGCATCTCACAAACCTCATTATCTCAGATCGAGACAGGGATTAAGCGTCCTAGTCAAAGAACCATCACCAAGGTATGCTCTGTATTAGACATTCCTGAATCTATTATTTACATTGTAGCTATGCAAGAAGCAGATGTGCCACCTAGCAAGCGCGGTGTATACGAGTTAGTATACCCATCAATCAAGAGCCTTGCATTTCAAATGGTAAGTGCAGAACATATAGCCCTTGTAGGTGCAGAAGTAGAGTAATTTCTTTTATTAAGAAACCCTAAACCTAATTTCACCCAAAAGTATTCAACCGGGTCTTGCCAACACCATGACAATAGGCATGTCCCGGTTTTTTCTTTTATCGCATCAGTAACACTTCTACTCTCCGGTTTTTTCTTTGGTTTTCTTCAGTATCGTTAGGTGCTATCATTTTAGCTTCTCCCCATCCTTTAGCTATAACTACATCTGGGTCAAAGCCTAAGGCTATAATTTCTTTTGCTACTATTAAGGCCCTTTTATTCGATAACTCTTCATTTATCATTGGTGTGCCCGTGTTGTCGGTATAGCCATTTACATGTATCAACACCGTTTTATCTAGCAAGTAGGGTTCTAAAGCCGCATGTAAAGTCATTTTATCTGTATCGCTAAGTTCCACTTTGTTGATATTAAAGTGTATGGTTGCCATCATGCTATCGTTGATAGGCTCTTTATAGTCGCTAGGTAGTAGAGCTATATTTTTGGTATAAGTACTACCAAAGTACTTTTTGTCTATTGTAAATGTATCATCCTTAGCCATGTAGCCTACACGTCCTAAGTGCATAGCATAGCTTAGGTTGGCAGGTAAGGGTAGTAGATAGCTAGCATCGCCTCTGTTGCTATATACATGAAACAAGCTATCCCCACTTTTGGCGTTAGTAAAGTATATTGAAGTGAAGTTTAATCTGTCGCTGGTTATGCTATCGTATATATATCCGTATATATATTGCATAGGCGATGGCTGTAGCCCTGCATCAAGTGTTGCTGCATATATATCTGTATTTCCAGGAGGCCCTTGCCTGTCTGACGAAAAGTAGAGCGTATGCCCATCATTAGCCACATAGCCACCTTCTTCGTTATATACTGTGTTTATGGGGTAGTTAAGGTGTGTGGTAGTCCAGTTAGAGTCATTTATTTTTTTTGCTACAAATATATCTTTGCCGCCTAAACTTGGATGGCCGTTACTGGTAAAAAATAAAGTGTTACCGTCTTTGCATATTTGTGGTGCTGTTTCATCTCCTGCTGTGTTTATTTGTGGTCCTGCATTTATGGGTCTAGACCATAGTCCGTCTTCATAATGAGATACCCATATATCTTGCCCGCCGTACCCTCCGGGTTTGCTGCTTACAAAATACAGTGTTCTACTATCGGGCGATAAGCTAGGCTGGCCTTCATAGGACATAGTATTTATTGTTGCGCCAAATAATTGTGGTATAGTCCAGGCACTATCAGGATTTATGCGATATGCGGTTAGTAGGTCGTAAGCACCTAAGCCCCAACCTGTTGCCGACCTATGATCGTCTCTGCCAAAAAATAAATAATGCCCATCTGCTGATATGAATTGCCCTGATTCATGATGTATAGTGTTTATTGGGTATGTCTCAGCATCTGGTCTAAGCCATTCATTACAACTGTCCTTTTGGGCGTGGTATATATCTTCATCTACATAGTTAACCCTTCTTGTAAAATATATGGTGCTGTCGTTAGCAGATAGGGTAGGGCTTGTTTCAGGGAAAATAGTATTTAATCTTGTGCCTTGATGTAGCGGCCATTGGTTAGAGCTGTATAGTATATCATGCTTCATAAGTAATGCGCATGCTTTTATATAGTTCCACATGGCACTATCTCTGCTGTTATTGCCAAATTCGTTATACATCATCAGTGCACTATCCGGATAATAGCAGGCTAGGTATGATTTGGCTACAGACTTAGAAAATTGTTTTTTGCCATTTTTACAAGCAAGGCTACCTGCTTTAAAAGTTCTTAGAGCATCGTTAAATCTATATTGTTCGTAGTACCACTGGCCAAGTTGGCTATATGCCTCAGGGTATTGTGGCGATTTTTTTATCGCGGCTTCCATTCTTTGTATGGCTTTAGCTTTGTGCCAGTCGCTCCAGTTGTAGAGGGCTTTTTTATAATATTTTCTCGATTTCTTACTTACCTGTCCATAGCTGTGAGCAGTGATAAGAAACATGGAAATAAATATTATTAGTGTACGAGCCATATGATGCAAAGTATGCCAAAAATAAAAATCATTTTGATTTAAGTATAAATAGGACATTTGTAATCAGTAAATATTATCCATCAATATGTCTACTACCATAAAATGTCCTAATTGTAGTCATCAGTTTGAGCCTACTGATGCCTTGGCACAGTCTATAGAAGAGCAGCTAAAAAAAGAGTTTAACGAAAAATGGCAAACACTCTCTAAAAAGAGGGAAGAAGAATATGTGCAGAAAGAGCAAAAACTAAAACAAGCTGAAGCATTACTACTGCAAGAAAAAGAAAGCCAGGCTAAACTTTACAAGGAGAAACTTGAAGAACAAAAAAAGAAGATGGAGGAGGAGCTGGCAGAAAATATTGCCAAGCAAGTGCAGCAAGACTTTGAAATAAAGCTTAAGCTTATGGAAGATACCAATAAGCAAAACGAGCAGCGTCTTGCTGAGGCAAGAAGCAAGGAATTGGAGTTTTTGAAGCAATTACAACAACTAAAAAATAGAGAAGAAGAGCTGGAACTAGAGGTGCAGCGTAAGCTAATGGACGAGCGGCAAAAGCTATCTGACATAATAAAAAAGGAAGAAGAAGAGAAGATTAAGCTCCGGGAAGAGGAGTTTATGATGAGATTAAGAGAAAAAGACAAGCAGCTGGAAGACCAAAAGAAGCTGGTAGAGGAGATGAAACGTAAGTCTGAACAAGGTTCTATGCAATTGCAAGGAGAGGTGCAAGAGCTAGCACTAGAACAACTGTTAAAAGCTACATTTCCCTTTGATATAATAGAAGAGGTAGGAAAGGGGGTGAGGGGAGCAGATTGTATACAGCTGGTTCGTAATAATTTCGGACAAGAATGTGGAAAAATTATATTTGAAAGTAAGCGCACCAAAGATTTTAGTGAAGAATGGATAGAAAAACTAAAAGCCGATATGCGCTCGCAAGGTGCCGATATAGCCGTATTGGTAACACAGGCTATGCCAAAAGATATGGATGGCTTTGGGGAACGTAAAGGGGTTTGGGTGTGTAGCTTTAACGAGGTGAAACCTTTGGTATATGTGCTTAGAGACTTGATAACCAAGGTGTATTTAGCCGCTAAAAGCCAAGAGAACAAGGGCGATAAAATGGCTCTTTTGTATAATTACCTAACAAGTGGCGAATTTGCAGAGCAATGGAAAGCTATAAGAGAGGGTTTCTTATCTATGAAAATATCTATACAAAAGGAAAGAGATCAGATGGAGAAGCTATGGAAGGCGAGGGAGAAGCAGCTAGAAAAGGTATTGCTGAATGCAGCCCATATACGTGGGTCTATAGAAGGTATTGCCGGAATGGATGTAGATTTGAACCTAATTGAAGAGGCTGGCGATACAGAGTTAATAGATTAATTGGGTGGCTGTATGTGCTATTATAACATACTTATATAATATCTCTTTTGTAGATTTTTATTTAATATGTATATGCCATTTTTCTTTTGGGTTTCAAATACCTATTTTTGCACCGATTTTATACAAATAATCAAGAATTATTATGGCAATCGTTGACCTGGTAATGCCTAAAATGGGCGAAAGTATAATGGAGGCTACCGTGCTTAAATGGCACAAAAAAGTGGGTGACTCTATTAAAATGGATGAAACCCTGCTAGATATAGCTACGGATAAAGTGGACAGCGAAGTGCCATCCACCGCAGCGGGCACCATCACCGAAATATTATATAAAGAGAATGATGTAGTACCTGTAGGTGCCGTTATTGCTCGCATAGATTCTGCTGGCGGTAGTGTGGCTGCTGCTCCTGCACCATCAGCTCCTGCTCAGGCTGCAGCACCTGCTCCTGTAGTTGCTGCTAGTGCGCCTGCTCCGGCTGTTGCAGCTCCGGTGGCTAATGCGGGTTCTCGTTTTTACTCTCCATTAGTACTTAACATTGCCGCTAAAGAGGGTATAGGTATGGCTGAATTAGAGGCTGTTCCTGGAACTGGAAATGAAGGTCGTGTTACCAAAAAAGATATATTAGACTACGTTGCTAATCGTGGTAAAGGTGCGCCGGCTACTGTTGCTTCAGCACCTGCTGTAGCTGCTGCGCCGGTTTCTACTCCTGCTCCTACGCCAGCACCTGCACCAACAGTGGTGGGCGGTAATGTAGAGATAGTAGAAATGGATAGAATGCGTAAGCTTATAGCTGACCATATGGTGCGTAGTAAGGCTACTTCTCCGCACGTAACCAGCTTTACCGAAGCTGATGTTACTAACATAGTTAAATGGCGCGATAAGGTAAAAGGTCCTTTCGAGAAGAAATATGGCGAAAAGATAACTTTCACTCCAATATTCTTCGAAGCAATAGTTAGTTGTATCCGTAAATATCCAATGATTAACGTGAGTGTTGACGGGGATAAAATAATAGTGAAGAAAGATGTAAATGTAGGTATGGCTACGGCTTTACCTTCTGGCAACTTAATAGTGCCTGTAATCAAGAATGCAGATACCAAAAATCTATTAGGCTTAACTAAAGATGTGAATGCGTTGGCTAATGCTGCGCGTAACAATAAGTTGAAGGCAGATGATACTCAAGGTGGAACATTTACTGTTACCAACGTAGGTACATTTGGTAGTTTAATGGGAACTCCTATTATTAATCAGCCTCAAGTGGCTATTTTAGCTTTAGGTGCTATTAAAAAACGCCCTGTAGTATTAGAAACTAAAGATGGCGATGTAATAGCTATACGTCATATGATGTATTTATCATTAAGCTACGATCACCGTGTGGTAGATGGTTCTTTAGGTGCGAGTTTCTTAACGGCAATTGCTAACGAATTGGAAGCATTTGACGGCAAAAGAGAAATTTAATTTTCTAAATATTTTTATAAGCGGGTTGCCTCAAGCAGCCCGCTTTTTTTTGTACATGCTATCTAGTCTTTGTGGAATTTTAAAAGACTTTTGTCAGAAAAAAATATAACAATACTCACAACTTATTGCATTTAAAAAAGTTGTACTTTCAATATGGCTAATAACTGAAAAGTGTGGATGTGGCAAGTAGTGAAAATAGGGATGTTTGATTGTGAAAAAAGCTGATTGTGTTATACGTTAACAAAGATTTTTCAAATAATATTTGTTGGTGTGCTGTGTGGCTTGAAATGCTTGCTGGCAAAGGTTTTTAGCTGATTTGTATGCTCTTTTTTTTATTGAAGGCTAACATAATTTTTAAAAAGAAAAATTTAAGGCTAAATGATTTTTGTATCGGAATATTTTGTAGCAAATTGCTGTAATGAAATTGAAACCCCACACTGTAATTCAAACTAAACTTCCAATAGGTAAATCATTTTTTTTTTACACAAAATGTTATCAATTTCGTCCTCCCGCTAAAGGAATGTGAGTTAGATTTATAAGGTGTAGTTTACGGGTATACGAATGTAAATAATAGATGATAAGATAGGTGATAGAAGGTGAGCTGAAAAAATGAATGTTTCTTCGGTAATACACTCGTCGCCTTTGTACTTTTAATAATAGTTTATTTAAACAATATTAGTAGGTTGTTTTTTAAATATGAGTTTAGATAATTACAATAACAACAATGCTCAGGGCGATGCGGTGCAGCTATGGGACAGATGTCTTGAAATCATAAAAGACAATGTTAACTGGCGCACGTATCAAACTTGGTTCGAGCCTATTAAAGCTGTAGGTCTTCAAGACAATGTAATGACATTGCAAGTGCCTAGTCAGTTTTTCTATGAGTGGCTAGAAGAGCACTATGTAGAGTTGTTGGGTAAAACAATTAAACGTGTATTAGGTAAAAACGGTCGTTTAGAATACCGTATACTAATGGAGGTTAGCTCTCAGCGCAATCCTGCATCTATTAGTATGCCCGGTAGCACACAGTCCCGTCCGTCTAAGGAAAATAATTATGTAGACATGCCACTTAAATGGGATGATCCGCATAATATTAAAACTCCTTATGCAATACCTGGTCTTAAAAGAATGCAAATAGACCCTCAGCTAAATGCCAATTATACATTTGAAAACTATGTAGAGGGAGACTGCAATAGAGTGGCTCGTTCTGCAGGTTTTCATGTGGCTCAAAAGCCGGGTGCTACTTCTTTTAATCCTTTAGTAGTTTTTGGTGGTGTAGGTTGGGGAAAAACTCACCTAGTGCAGGCCATTGGTAATGAGGTGCGTCGCTTGCATCCTAATAAATCTGTACTATATGTAAGTGCAGAAAAATTTATCAATCAGTTTATTGACCATGCTAAGAATAATGAAATCAACGATTTCATACATTTTTATCAGTTGATAGATGTATTGATAATGGATGACATACACCTGTTTGTTTCTGCTGCAAAAAGTCAAGATGCATTCTTTGCCATCTTCAATCATTTGCACCAAAGCGGAAAGCAAATCATATTAACCAGCGATACCGCCCCTAGAGATATGGAAGGTATGCAGGAGCGTCTATTGTCGCGTTTCCGTTGGGGATTAAATGCAGATATTCAAGCGCCTGATTATGAAACTAGACAAGCTATTCTTCGCGTTAAAATGCGTCAAGAAGGTTTGGAGATTCCTGATGAGGTAGTAAAATACATAGCCTACAATGTTCAAAGTAATGTAAGAGAATTAGAAGGTGCTTTGATAGCACTTTTTGCACAGGCTACTTTGAACAAGAAGGAGATAGATATGGAGTTGGCAAAACGTGTTATGAAAAACTTCGTAAAAACGGCTGCCCGCGAAATGACTATAGAGAATATACAAAAGTTAGTTTGCGATTATTATCATGTTCCTTACGAAAGACTACTTACTAAAACACGTAAGCGCGAGGTAGTATTGGCACGACAAATAACTATGTATTTTGCTAAGAAATTCACTAAACAATCGCTGAAAACCATAGGCGACCATTTTGGTGGTTTCGATCACACTACTGTAATTCACTCTTGTCAAACGGTTGAAAACCTTATGGAAACAGATACTGAGTACAAAGAGAATTTATTAGAGTTACAGCAAAAAGTACAGTTGGCCAGTATTTAATTCTGTTTATAAGCTGTATACTGCCATGCTTTTGCATGGCAGTATTTTTTTGTAGATACTTAACGTTAGTTTAAGTTTGTTGGTTATAGGTTGCTGGGGTATCCGGAATCTGCATCTTATAGTACCCTATTCACATAAATAAAATAGCATCATGCAAAAGGTAGACATTGCTCAAATTTTACAACAACTAAATATTTCCTCTTTAAATACAATGCAGGAGGAGGTACTAAAGGTATACAATATGCATCAGCACATAAGGCTGATAGCGCCTACAGGAAGTGGTAAAACTTTAGCATATTTACTACCTATAGCCCAACAACTAAAATCTAGTTCTAAAAAAGTTCAATCTATAGTGTTAGCTCCATCAAGAGAATTGGTACTACAAATTGAGAGCGTTTTTAAACAAATGCGCACCGGATTTAAAGTAACGGTTTGTTATGGTGGACACGACAGGGAAACTGAGGAGAATAGTTTAAAAGAAGCTCCGGCGCTGCTAATAGGTACACCGGGTAGGGTGCTTGATCATATCAATAGAGGTACTCTTAATTTAGAGTCTGTACAATATGTTGTTCTTGATGAGTATGATAAGATGACTGAGTTAGGCTTTCAAGCTGAAGTAGGAGCCATATTTGAGCAACTAAAATATGCTAAGCATAAAATGCTTATATCTGCTACTGATAGTATTTATTTGCCTGAGTTTATGGGTATGGATACTCCATATAATTTAGATTTTGGTCAAGATGAAAATACTAATACTCTTACAGGTTTGTCTTTGTCTGTAGTGCAGTCTCCTGATAAGGATAAGATAAATACGCTCTTTCAGCTAATATGTAATAGAGGTGCCGGACAAATAGTTGTATTCTGCAATTATAGAGATGCTGTAAAACGTACTAGCGAATTACTTGCAGACTTGGGTATACCTAATGACTATTACCATGGTGCTATGGAGCAGAAGGATAGAGAAATAGTGCTGTCTATGTTTAGGAATGGTTCTGTGAAAGTATTGGTTGCCACTGATTTGGCTGCTAGAGGCTTAGATATTCCTGAAATAGACACCGTTATTCATTATCACCTACCTCAAACTGAAGAGTCCTTTATACATCGTAATGGTCGTACGGCCCGTCAGCATGCCAAGGGTAACGCTTATATTATTTTGTCAGGAGAAGAGACATTGCCTGAGTTTATCCCTCAAGATATACCGATATTTGATTTAAAAGAAGATTTACCACTTCCTGATTATGCTAATTGGGTATCATTATATTTTGCAGCAGGTAAAAAGGATAAAGTAAATAAAGTAGATATCGTGGGTTTTTTGGGGCAAAAAGCAGGAGTAGATAAAAAGGATATTGGTCTTATTGATGTGAAAGATTACTATGCCATAGTAGCTGTTAAGCGCAAAATGGTTAAGAATATATTAAAACAGATAGCCAACCAACCTATAAAGAATAAAAAAGTTACAATTAACCAGATTTAGTTCCCTTTTACAGTGTCTTATATATTGTTATATGGTTTATTATGTTTGAAACTGCCTGATAGAGCCTTATATAAATCTATTTTTGTTATTATGTAGTGCCGTTAACATAAAGCGAGCGAGTATGTAGAATTAGTGTGACAATTCTAAAATCAGTTACAAGTATTACACTTCAATACGCTTGAAATGCTTGATTTTACTGTGTTTTCAACTTATTAATTAACATCAATTTCATAAAGATTATCTCAGATAAAACCATTCTTGTACTAGCTTCGTACATTTTTTGAGATTGTTTTAAGTTAAAACTATAATATATCTCAACGCATTATCGAGATAACAATATGAAAAAGCTATTATTAATTGCTTGCACAGTATTAGGTACATACAGTGTTCAAGCAGTAACTACTTCCTTAACCTGGTATAGAGATGCAGATGGAGATGGTTGGGGAAATCCGTCTATTACCATTACTTCAAGTAGTAAGCCTTCAGGCTATGTATTGAATAATTTAGACTGCAATGATAATAGTGCTAATACCTCTGTTTGGAGAAATTTAGGTGCTGCCGGCTTTACTACATATGGTGTATCTTCTACTAGCATTGCGGTAGATAATAGCAGTGTACCGTATATAGCATTTGTAAATAATAATTCTTCTATTTCAGTATCCAAGTATGTTTCCGGGTCTTGGACAAGTCTTCCTGACGCTTCCAATAGTAATGGGTCTTATGTATCTATGGCGCTGAATAGCTCTGGTAACCCGGTAGTTTTATATAAAGCAGGTTATGCCGCCACTTGTAAGCGTTACAATGGTTCTTCTTGGGATGTTTTAGGTAGTTCTACTTTTACGCCATCCGGAGCAGATTATACCTCATTAGCTATAGCTCCTTCAGGCGATATATATGCTGCATTTAAAGATTTATACTATGCCGTTAATGGTAAAGTTACTGTAATGAAATATAGCGGTAGTTCATGGTCTACTGTAGGTACACAAGGCTTTTCTGCCGGTGATGCTAATTATGTTTCTATTGCTGTAACTGCATCTGGTATTCCGTATGTTGTTTATCAAGATGGTGCTAACAGTAATAAAGCAACCGTTAGAAGGTATAATGGTTCTACTTGGGAAACAGTAGGTGGCGCAGGTTTTTCAGCTGGTACTGCTACATATACTACCATTGCTATAGATGATGCAGGTACACCATATGTATCTTACTGCGATGGGAATAGTAGTAGCAAAGCTACTGTTATGAAGTATAATGGTTCTTCTTGGGTAGTTGTGGGTAGTGTAGGCTTTTCAGCGGGTGCTACATCCTATAATACTCTAACATTAGATGCATATGGTACCCCATATGTAACCTATAAAGATGCATCTAACAGCAATAAAGCTACTGTAATGTATTTTAACGGTACTAGCTGGACAACTGCTGTAAGTGCCGGTATAACTGCAGGTACTGCAAATGAGACTGTAATAGGTATGAGCCCTAAAGGAATACCTTTTATTTTCTATTCTGATGCTGCTAATAGCAATAAGGCAAGTGTAATGTCCTTAGATTTTAATACCAATACACCTACTTCTCCTGTGTTAAGCAGTTCAGTAAGTTCTAGTTGTAGCAGTGGTCCGGTAACACTTTCTGTTACTGGTGGTTCATTAAATGATGCTACACAATGGGTTTGGTATTCTGGTTCTTGCGGTGGAACGTATTTAGGTACAGGTACGTCTATTACTACAACACTTACTGCTACATCATATTATTATTGTAGGGCCGAGGGGACTTGTGCTACTGCAACAGGTAGTTGCAGTTATATAAAAGTAACTCTTGCCACACCTACTACGTGGTATCTAGATGCAGATGGCGATGGCTGGGGTAGTAGTTCAACTACATCTAGCTGTACAGCACCAAGTGGTTATGTAGCTAATAATCAAGACTGTAATGATGCTTCAGTAAATACCAGTGGTTTCAGAAATGTAGGAGCTGCGGGTGCTAGTCCTAATAGTGCCACTCATGTTTCATTAGCATTTAATAGTAGTAATGTACCTTATGTTGCTTATTTGGAAAACACAACTAAAGGTTCTGTTATCAGTTATAATTCTAGTGCTAATACTTGGCCATATGTAGGTTCCGGACAGTTTACTTCCGGTCAGAATTTATATACAAGTTTAAAAATTACTTCGTCAGGTATGCCTATTATGGCTTACCAAGATGGCTATAAAGCATCATGTATGAAGTATTCGAGTGGTAGTTGGTCTATGATGGGCGCTACCGGATTTACTCCAGGTGGTGCTCCATTATTATCTATGGCACTAGGTAAAAATGATACTCCTTTTGTTGCATATTACGATGATTACTATACCGTAACAGGTAAAATAAGTGTTATGAAGTTTAATGGTACTTCATGGGTTCAGGTAGGCACTCAAGGGTTTTCTTCAGTAGCTTATAACGATGCTAGCGGAAGAACTTCAATAGCAGTAGATACAGGTTCTAATACAATATATGTAGCATATATTGACAATAGTACACGTAAGTGTAATGTTATGACTTTTAATGGAGCTACATGGTCGCTTTTAGGTTCGGCAGGTATTTCAGCTGGCAATGCTACTTATCCTAACCTTACATTAGATAATACCGGAACTCCTTATTTGGTATACTCTGATGCTGCTAATAGCAATAAAGCAACGGTAAAAAGATATAATGGATCTAGTTGGGTAACTGTAGGATCTGTTGGTTTTACTTCTGGTACAGCTACTTATACCACTATATTGGTAGATAAAGCAGGAGCAGTATTAGTAGCATATAATGATGCCTCTAATAGTAATAAAGCAACTGTAATGAAGTATAATGGTACTTCATGGTCTGTATTTGGTTCTGCAGGTTTTTCTGCTGGTACGGCAACTTATTTTTCATTTGCTTTAGATAATCAAGATATTCCTTATTTAGCAGTTGCAGATGCAGGTTCTAGTAATAAGGCTAGTATTTTCAAATTAGCTCCTAGGGGTACGTCTCCAACTACGCCTACCATATCTGCTAGTGCTACAAGTATTACTTGCGGTAGTTCTACTACATTGACTATCTCAGGTGGTTCGTTAAACGATGCTACCAATTGGTATTGGTATACTGGTAGCTGTGGTGGTACGCTTATAGGAAGTGGTACTAGCATAGTGGTTTATCCTACCACTAATACTACCTATTATGCACGTGCCGAAGGTGGGGTGTGTTTATGGGCAGCAGGAGCTTGTGGCTCTATAAATATTAATGTATCAAGTGGTGCTCCTGTGATTCCTGCTTTTACATCTTCTGGTCAGGCGTGTGTAGGGTCTACTATTACTATGGCTAACGCATTGCCAAGTGGTACATGGTCTTCTTCTAACACAGGTGTAGCTACAATAAATAGCACTACAGGTATACTAGGTGGTGTAGCTGCCGGTACTACTACCATAAGTTATGTAGTTAATTATAGTTGTGGTTATGCGGTAAGAACACAGACAGTTACAGTAAATCCTCAGCCTACCTCTTATACTGTATCCGGTGGAGGTAGCATATGTGGTTCTGGTTCTTTAGCCATTAACTTATCTGGCTCTCAGTCTACAGCTTCTTATCAATTATTTAGAGGTGCTACTTCAGTAGGTTCTCCATTGTCCGGTACTGGCTCAGCATTGGGTATGGGGTCATATGGAGTTGCCGGTGTATATACTGTAGCTGCTACACTAAATGGTTGCGTTAGAGCAATGTCAGGTAGTGCTACTATTACTAATAATGCTCCAAGCATAACGCTAGGAGCTATGCCTACAGTTTGTCAAGGTACACATACAGCTAATATATCTTATACGGGTGCAGTTAACGCTCCTACTACCTACAGTATTGTATGGTCGGCTGGGGCGCTTAGTGCAGGCTTTACTAATGTAACCAATGCTACATTGCCTACATCTGCAATAACCGTGGTTAATCCAAATGTGGCTGGCGTGTTTACTGGTTCTCTTACAGTTGCTAATAGCTCTTGCAGTAGTACATCTTATCCGTTGACTATTACTATACAGTCGGCACCTACTGCTAGCATAACATCAGCAGCAACGCCATGCGATGGTCGTCCTATTAATCTAAGATTTGCAGGTACAAGTGGTGCTGTAGTTACATATAAAATAAACGGTGGTAGTGCTACTACCGCTACTCTTACAGGAGGTGTATTTAACTTAACTACTGCATTAACTACAGGTACGCATACTTTCAATTTAGTAAGTGTAGATAATTCAGGTTGCACACGAACTGTAGATACAACTACTATTGTAGGTCATGCTAATGTTATAAGTTGGGTAGGTGGCACTGCAGATAGCACAACTGCTTGGAATGTAACTAAAAACTGGTCTTGCGGATCTGTGCCATTAGCTACAGATAGTGTGGTAATATCTGGTGGTGTTACGTTTAGTCCTGTAGTATCGGGTAGTATGTTTACTAAGCAATTAGTACTTAATGCCAATGCACAAATCACTATCAATAGTGGTGCTACATTATCGGTACAAGGGAGTTTATACAACAATGGTAGTATTTCCGGTAACGGGACTACAATCTTAAATGGGGCTACTGCTCAGTATATATATGGTAGGGGTACAGTTAGTAACCTTACAGTAAATAATACATCTGGTGCTGCTGTAATAGCTGGTAATAGCCTTTCTATACAAAAAGTGTTGACCGTATCTAACGGTACATTAACTACTGCTGATAGTCTTGTATTATTAGCATCTGAGACAGGAACTGCTAGGGTAGCCCCAATGTCTAACGGTAGTATAAGTGGTAATGCACTGGTGCAACAATATATACAAGGTGGTCGCAGAGCTTACAGATTTGTAAGCCATCCGTTTAATGCTGCAATAGCTTTAGAGCAATTAACTCCTTTTATTGATATTACCGGCACTGGTGGTGCTACAAATGGCTTTACAACCACGGGTTCAAATGCTTCTTCTGCATTTAGGTACGACCCTACTACAGGGAACTCTAGTTTAAGCTACGACCCGGGATGGAAGGCGTTTACTTCAACTTCAGCAGCGGTAGATTCTAATAACTTTAAGAGATATATGGGTATACGCTTGTTTGTGCGTGGTGCTAAGGGCGAAGGTATGGGCTATGATTCTTATATCCCGTCAGCTGTGGTGTATACCTTGAAAGGTGTATTAAACCAAGGTGCGCAAAACATAGTGCTGGCTAAAGGTGCTGGTGCTAACCAAGATTATAACCTAATAGGTAATCCGTATGCATCGCCAATAGACATAGGTACAATAGCCTATAATGCTAAGGCTAGTGGTAAAATAGTAGGTGCAGCTTTTTATGTATGGAACCCTTATTTAGCTACAAATGGTATGTTCCAAGCGGTGCCAATAGGTACGTCGGCACCTATGCCATACTACATACAGGGTGGTGCTGCATTTGAGGTAAGGGCAGCAAATAATGGCGAGTTATTTACTATTAATGAAACTGATAAAGCTGCAAATGCTACTACTGCCTTATTAAAGCAAGCAAATCAAGACGTGCAGTTGTCGGTATATGATAGTAAAGGCAACTTGTGGGATATGACAACAGTAAGATTTGATGAGGCTGCTACTGCTGATGAGGATAATAACTGGGATGCACGTAAACTAATGAGTGGTGATTTTGGGTTTTATACTGTAGCTAAAGATGGCACAAAACTATCTATAGATACAAGACCATATACTGACGATGTGCAAATACCATTGGGTATACAGTCTACAGCTACAGGAAACTACAGTATAGTAGCTAATAACTATACAGGATATGATGATTTGTATTTGCTGGATAATTACACTAATACATATACGCTATTACAAACCGGAACTACCTACAACTTTGCTATAAATAGCGAGGCTACTGCTAAAGGAAATAATAGATTTGCTATAGTAGCACGTAAAGCCAATGTGGTAAATGCTACAGTTCAGGTATATCCTAATCCGGCTACTGATAATATTACTGTGGTATTACCAAGTAGTGCTACTGCTGCAACTATAGTGGTAACTGATGTGTTGGGTAAAAAAGTACTTGAAACTAAAGCCACTCAAGGCAGCACTCAGCTAGCAGTGGGTAGTCTAGTAAAAGGTATATATGTAGTAGATGTACAGGGTGAGGGTGTAAACTATACTACAAAAATAGTATTAGAATAAGTTTCGTTAACAAACGATTAATTAATAAAAAGTGGCTTATCGGCAGTAAATGCTGGTAAGCCACTTTTTATGTAATAGGCTTTTTTTTAATTTCGCTGCACTTTCGCACAATACACTCACTCTCAACAAAACCAATACTGCCGTGTCAAAAAATAAAGAGACAAAGGTCATTGCTAAAAAACAGGTACAAGTAAAAGGAAAATTCCCGGAGAAGATTGGGGATGTAACTATTCCTAAAGCCCCATTATTACTTTGCTTGCTATCTATATTGGTGTATATACCTTCATTTAAGCTGGGTATTACCGATTTAGATGATAAAATATTTACAGTTGATTTTGCTAAATATTATCAGGACTGGGGTAATATGGTGCATTCGTTTTCTAGGGGGCTGTTTAACCCTACGGGCGACCCTTACTATAGGCCTATTTTCCTAGATTTTATGCAGCTTAACTATCGCTTGTTTGGTGAGGGTATATTTTCATATCATATTATAAATATATTGCTGCATGCGGGTAGTGTGGTTTTACTATTTCAGTTATTACAATTATTAAATACTAAGCAGGCTCATGCTTTTGTGTTGGCGGGCTTATTTGCTATACATCCTGCATTGGTGCAGGCGGTGTCTTGGGTGCCTGGCCGTAACGATACTTTATTAGCCATATTTGCGTATAGTTATCTCATTTTTACTATAAAATATGCGGCAGGTCGTAATGTTTTGCATCTTGGACTAGCTGGGCTGTTTTTATTGCTGGCACTATTTACCAAAGAAACGGCTGTGTTTATGCCTATAGTAGCTTTATTATTATTGCTAATGGTGGTTAACAAAAGCTTTAAAGATGTAGCTGTATGGCTAACTGCCGCCCTAGGCTTGGTAATGATAGCCGTTTGGTACCTGGCCAGAGCACAGGCCGCACCTGCTGCTGCTGCCTTGTCGGGTGGGGAGATGGTGAGTACTGCCATAGCCAGATCGCCGGTATTGTTACAATATTTTGGTAAAGCCATAGTGCCTTATGGTTTAAGTGTGTTTCCTACGCAAAAAGATACTTCTTTGGTATATGGTGGTATAGCTGTTGCCTTGATTCTGGTATCGCTATTGCTGACTAAAAAGACTAATAGACCGCGCATATTTGCAGGATTAATCATATTTGTACTATTACTACTGCCTGCTTTGCTGGTGCCATCTTCGCTGAACGAGCAGATGTATGAACACAGATTGTACCTGCCAATGCTGGGTGTATTGCTGATAGTGCCTGAGCTGGGTATGGTGAAAAATAGCATAGATAGTAATGTGATAATGTATGGTGCATTGATAGCTATACTGTATTTATTTGCTAATGTGAACCATCAGAAAAATTTTAAAGACCCACTTACCTTTTGGTCCAGTGCAGTGGCTACAACACCACACTCGGCATATGCTAATATGATGCTGGCTGCCAGAACCGATAATATAGAGGATGCTAATGTGCTGATAAGGAAGGCCTACCAGCTAGACCCTAACCAAAAATATATAGGCTACTACTATGGCAAGATGCTGCAAATGAAAGATTCGGTGCTGCAATCGGAGCCGTATTTGCTAAAGGAAAAAATGCGCTCGGGCTATTATGAGTGCGACTTTTACCTAGCCAGGGTAGCTATAGAGAAAAAGGATACTATTTCGGCTATGGAGTATTTGCAAAACTACCTGAGGGTAGACCCTGCCAACCCGAGTGCTAATAACAACCTGCTACTGATGCTGGTGAGCCTGAATAAAAAAGAGGCTGCGCAACAGCAAATAGATGCTATGCGCAAAATGGGACTGGAAGTGGCACCACAAATACTAGATATGCTAGCACACCCGGCTGCTAAACCTGCTGCGCCAACTGCCCAACCAGATAGCGTGAATAAAAACGCTAAAAAATAGATGTTGATTATCTAGAATATAGGTCGGGTTTTTAGAGCTAACTAGTGCTAAAAGTAGGTGGCAAAATATACCTTAAAGTGCTTCTAAAATGGGAATTTTATACCCAAAAATACCCTAAAATGGGTATAAAAGGTATAAATATACCCGATTATACCTAAAAAATGATTGATAATCAATGATTTAGCTGAAAAACGTATTTTTTAGGGTATATATACCTTAATGGCGAGTTTTTACGGGGTGCTAAATACCTTAATTAGGATACAAAAACTACTTATATAGGTGCTTATGTGAAAGAGCTGTTTACAACCCCTAAAGGTAAGCAGCTCTTTTGTTTATGCGGGTATTTTGTGGATATGTTTTGTGGGGTGCTTGTGAGCTAGGATTATTTCGATAATAATACAAATAATATAATTTATGGTTTATGAATCGTAAATTGTAAATATTAGTATATTTGTAGGGAAAATGATGTTATGCGACCTCAAGATATAGTAATACTTTTGAAAATACTTTGTTATGGCGATACTAACTGGTACAGTAAGACACTAGCAAATGATTTGAAATTAAGTACGGCTGAAATCTCATTGTCATTAAGCAGAAGTGTAAATGCAGGCCTTTTAGATACAGACAAGAAGAAAGTTAGAAAACAAGCCTTATTGGAATTTATTACACACGGCCTACAGTATGTATTCCCACAAAGGCCGGGTGAAATAGCTAGGGGGCTACCTACCGCGTTAAGTCATCCGTTTATGAAGCAACACTTTGTCTCTGAGCAGCAATATGTATGGCCTGATGCAGAAAGTGATGAAAAGGGTTTTTCAATGCAGCCCTTGTATGCAGGCGTTCCCACTGCGGCAAAGAAAGATGACAAACTGTACTTAATACTTGCATTGATTGATGTATTGCGTGCCGGGAGAGCAAGAGAAAGAAAACTTGCTATAACTGAGCTTGAAAAACTGATAAATGAATGAGCCATTATAAGAACTTAGTAAGAATACAAGGTGTGTATAATGCACTTGGTGAGTTGCGTGATTCAGTGGCTTTTGTTGGCGGAGCAACTGTTTCGTTATATACAGACAGACCAGACCAAGCCGATGTGAGGCCGACGGATGATATAGATGTTCTGATTGAAATAGGCACCTATGGAGCGTATACTAAAATTCAAGCCAAACTGAGTGAATTGAATTTTCATCCTGATACAGCATCTAAAGTGATTTGCAGATATAAATATCAAGGGCTAATTGTTGATATTATGCCCACGGATGAATCTGTGCTTGGTTTTAGTAATTAATGGTACAAAAAAGGATTTGCTAACCTACAGAAGTACAGAATAGATGAAAGTACAGAAGTAAATATATTTTCTGCACCTTACTTCATAGCCAGTAAAATTGAGGCGTTTAAAGGTAGGGGTGATAATGATGGTCGGCTTAGTCATGGTTTTGAGGATATTGTTTTCGTACTTGATAATAGAAAGAATATATGGGATGAAATACCTCGTCGCTTCGATTGGAACGATTGAGATTGTCTTAAGCAATTTGGGCACACATGATAATATAATTTCATTTAGAGCATTGAATTTTCATACAAAGAAAAAGCAAGAAAGCGGTTGGAAATTGAAAAAGCGGCTATTGTAGTAGGTAATCAAAATCACCGAATTAAATATTGATATAGTATAAAATCAAAATTTAATGATTATGTGATTGAAAAATTTCTACCATTTATTCTGTAGAAAAGAATATTTTTACTAATAAAATTATAAATCAACTAATTATGGATATAATTCTTGATGCCAATATTTTACGAAATGATTTGAAATTCCGAGATAAGGTTTACGAGATTCTTAATGACTATCTGATAAAGACTGATTCAAAATACGTTTTACCGTCAGTAGTGATTGAGGAAATAAAAGCATTATATGAACGCGCTTTAAAAGACAGATATGAAGAATATAAAAAGAGCGACGAAAAGCTAAGGAATACCCTTCTATTTGTTGAAATGCCTCCTACATTAGAAAAAGCGAATATAGAAACAGATATTACGAGATATATCGAGTTCTTGCATCAAAAACTTGGTACTGCGGATGCCAATATTGTTCCCTATAAGAATGAATATTTGCCCGAATTGGTGTTCCGGGCTGTTCATCGAAAAAAGCCTCTTGATAATAAAGGCCAACAATTTAGGGATGGGCTGCTGTGGTTAACAGTGTTAGATTATGCAGAAACAACCCAGGAAAAGATTGTTGCCTTTATTTCCGAGAATGTATCTGACTTCTCTGAAAAAGGTCAAAGTCAACTTGCAAAAGAATTAGAGGAAGAAGCAACACAAAGAGGGGTGACTGTAAGATATTTTCGCTCTTTGAGTGACTTTGCTAAAGCGCATGCTTCACCTATAGCTTTCATTAATGTCGATTGGGTGAACAAAAATATTGATTTTAAAGTCACGGAAGACTTGATCAGTGCTGTTTTAGGTGAAAGAGAGGAAAAAAAGATTCTATCCGACTTGAATTTAGATAGAAACGAAAGAGCAACAGGTTATATTAGTAAAACAGATTATGTCAGCTCAAAAGTTTTGGAGTTTTTTGTTTATGAAAAACAAGACGGAACAATTTTGCTAAATGTTGAAATAGAGTTTGAAATTGAATACGAAATTGAAATTGAAAAAACTGTAGAAAAAGACAATTCACGATACGGATATATTCATAAAGTCAATCGTAACACAGGAGAAGTGGATATTGAATTGGACTATATTCCCGACTTATCTATGGAGGTAGAACAAGACTACAGATTTGACCAACTCTCATTTCGTGGAAACTTCATACTAACTATTTTAGACGGCCGTATACAAGGAGATTATGAGTTGGACGATTGGGACTGGGGATAATATTTATTAATCAATTGCGGAAATTATTTTTGAATTGGGACTTTTCCGACGAGTCCCCACGTTTTCCATAATTGTCCAAAGGGGCATAAGTCATCTTCTGAAGCTCTTAGCCAAGGTGATTCCTGACAATTTTGATTGGTTATGTTTTTATCATGTCTTGAACTACAAAATTCATATAAGCCACATTTCTTATTACCACTAAACACTTTCAAAATTTCTTTGATAACGTATTTTCGGGAGGAATGAAAACACCTTGATTCTTTGAGTTGGTAAAAAAAGGTGTTCCAATTCTTTTTACAACTGTATAAAATAAAGATGTAAGATTACCATCTGACTTCACCAGTTCAGTCATAAACGTTGGTTGATTAATTCTCAAGTTAATAGCCTCCAAAATAATATGGTGTAACCACTCTTTGTTCGAGTGAAATATGTTAGAAGCAAGTGCATCTGATATTTGATCTATAGTGAACTTGCTGATTTTAGCGTATAAGTCCCAAATAGTAAGTTTTTCTTTCTCGTCTTGGAAATAAATACCTTCCCAGACATATTGACAAACACTGTACTGTGAAATAGGTAAATAGCTATCATTTTTCATACGCTCAAGAGTATGAAAAAAAATATCAGCTGGGTGAAAACTCATAAGGCAAGCATCGCAAAATGAAACTATTAATAACGGGTTCGTTGCTAATGGTGGATATTCAGAAGAAATTATCAATTCTGCAATCAAATACGGGATATCAGCGTGTTCAACTGTGGCCAAATATTGTTTTTGAATGGTATGGGCAACAAATTCTTTCAAACAAATATATCCAAAATGAAAAGAACTAAGTTGTCCGTATTTTGTATAATAATATACAGTATATTTTTTTGGCTTTTTGATATTACCATCCTTATCAGCTACACTTATTTCATCAAATTTATAGTAAGCATATTTTGCATAATCTACTGGGTCATTACTACCTCTATATATTATTTCCAATTGACGATTAGCTTCTGAATTACTTTTGTTATCAATAACAACTGGTACAGTAAAATCAGATTTTCCATCGTGACGAATTTTCCAGTTGATGTCTTTTATGAGGTCAATCAGAGCTCCTGCTTTAAGAATTCCTGACGTGGTTGTTATTTCTTGTAAAAAATGAATGTACTCATGCAAAAATGTTGAGAAGTAATGCTGACTATTTGGATCCTTAGCAAATTCGTTTAAGTCTTTTATTTCAGTGTCAATGTTGACCCTTAAGTGAAAAAAGCCAGGCTCATAATAACCCATAGTGTTCAACTCTTGTACATTCATATGTAGCTAATTTAGACAATATTTTGTGTCTATGAAAGATATTTAAGTTTAATGCAGCTGGCGGAAAAGTGGCACTTTGCTATGTACTGCAATGAACGTGAATAAACGCCTATAAAAAAGCAATTTTCTCAAACGTTTACTGGGCATTAAAAGACATACAAAAAGCCTTCGAAAACCTCTTCAATCCGGCGTCTTATCCATGCCTCAAAATACTTTCAGCCGAGTCTTCACGTTTAATTAGTAGTTAGTTATTTTTTAAGAGAGATTAAAATGTCGTATTTACCCACCCACAAAAAAAACGGCAGGTGCATTACACACCTGCCGTTGGCTTTTGCTATGTTTTATAAACTACTACACTCTTTGTTTGCTTAGTTTTAGCTTAGATACTTTTACCTGATACATATTGCTGCGCCAGGTGTTGGCCATATCTTCCAGCATAGGTAGTGTTTTGGCACTGCCCAGGTCGCACACTTTTTTAAAGCCGGCTTCTATAGCTATTATCTTAAACAATTCTTTGGCTTTTATGCTGTCTCCGGCTAGTACTATATCTACCTTTTCGTTGTTAAATATATCTGCCAGTGCCTCGTGGTGCTTATATACGCTTAGCGCCTTTACCACGTGCTGAGAACCTGTAATGGCTCTTATGGCTTTTAGGGTTTTATAATTGTCCTCGCTGCCCGATGCTACATTGGCACTCAGGTCTATAACAATTTTACCTCTAATGTCGCCTAGCCAGTAGGCTGCCTCCCTTACCTTGTTGGGTGGGGTAGCCAGTATTATAAAGTCGGCATCTGCAGCCGCCTCTTCTATACTCGTGTATACCTCATTTTCATTTATAGGTGCATTGCTTATTAGCTGTTCGCTAGCAGCAGCCCTGTAAACCATGTGTCCGGCCTTGGTAAGTGCCGATGCATAAATGTTCCCTACCTCACTATTTCCCACAATTGCGATAGTCATAGTTAAATACGATCTGTACCCCATAACTTGTTAATTTGTTTGTTTAACAATTAATGAATTCATGAGCGTTTTTCAATGGTCTTATGTATATGGAGTATTTGGTATTCTAGTAATCAGATAGCTGAAAACTATTGTGCTATTCTTTTCTCATATTGGGGTAAAAAAAGGACATTTTTTCACCCTGTTTCTTATAAAGTTATGGAAATAAAGATTGAAATTCCAAGTATTTTTTTAGAAAAAAATTAAATTATTGTAATACTATTTGTTGTGTATAATAGTATTTTGTAATATAAATATGTGGAATGTTTTTCTCGAATATATAAGTGGTTGTGGAAATTTTGCAACACTTTATTTGCTTACGGCTGTTCTTTTATAAAAAACAAAGCCATTTTTGGCATATAGGCGTTGTAGCTGCGGCAGGGTGTCGTACTGGGCGCTGTTCTGTATTTTAGATACAAAATAGGCATCTTTATCTATAGGTCCATCTAGCAGCCAGCCCTCGTTTATTTTGCCCTCTTTAAAGTAGTCTTTAGCAGCAAAAGGCTGTTTTTTAGCATAATAGATGTTGGCATAGCTTTTATAGCCTAGTGGTATAATGTATACATTTTTGCCCTCGAAAGACTTGTAAAAGTCTATAGCAGCCCGCTGAGAGTAGGCCTCAATTTTGGGTGTTATGTGTAGTACGGTTATCTGTATCATTACCACCTGCACTATAGCCAAGGCTATTATGCCTTTCTTAAAATTGCGCTGTAGGTAGTATACACAAATAATAACTGTCAGTAAATAAGCCAGCCCTAGCAGACATTCGGCATAGCTCCAGTTAACCGCAGCTTGTAGGTTGCCTACAGCAAATGGATCGTCTATTAGCGGTATTATTTTTTCTTTATTCAGGCCTACTACAGGCAGTAGGGTAATAAGTAGTGCAAAGAGTCCGCCACTTACCCACAATATTATTTTTACCGATTTTTTTATGGTCTCGCCCGTCTCGCTAAGGCGGTATAACTGCACCGCAGCCAAGTAGGTAAGCGGGAAGTAGCACAATGATGAGTAGTGCACTATTTTGGTTTTTACTATGCTAAAGAGTATCAGCACTACCCAAAACATGATCCACATCCATTTGGTAAAGTCTTTGGTGTGTGTGGCATCGTTGCTGCGTTTTCTGCTATACTGAAACAGGAAGGCAGAGGCAGGGAAACAGCCTATAAGCAGCACTATAAAGTGGTATACAAATGGTCCGCCATGGTCGGCATCCTCGGTACGGAAAAGGCGTATTTGGTAGGTAATAAATTCGTTTAAAAACCATGCGGCATATGAGGTGCCGTTTACCAGTGCGGCTATGCCCATCCATGCGGCAAAGGGTATAATGGCGCATAGGGCTATAAGCAATAGCTGAGCAGGCTTGTAGGGGTATAGCCCTTTGTTGAGTATGATATACACGCCCAAGGATAGCACCGATACCAGTATGGCTACAGGGCCTTTGGTAAGTACGGCTATGCCTATAAACAGCCCGGTAAGCAGGGTGTGCAAAAACTTGTTGTTGGCAAAGCGTATGAGGTGAAACTGAAAGAAACCCAGGAAGATAAAAAAGTTGAACGTAGGGTCTATAATGCCCGACTTGAAGTAGAAGTGTGGTAACCATGACGCGGCATAAAGCACCACCCACCAAGTGGCTACTTTTTCGTTAGCCACCTTTCTGCCGGCATAAAAGAGGGTCATAAGGGTGGCTATGCCCATAACTGCATTGGGGAAGCGTGCTGCAAAATCGCCCACGCCAAAGAGCTTCATAGCCAGCACCTGCATCCATATAAATACAGGTGGTTTTTCCCAAAACGGATTGAAGTCTATTTGTGCTCTAATGTAGTCTTTGCTTACTATCATTTCTCGGGCACACTCGGCAAAGTTGATTTCGTCCCAGTCGAAAAGGTGAACCTGTCCTAAAAAAGGAATGAACAGTATGCAAGCTGCCAAGAAAATGATGATGTTTTTGATGCTTGTAGGCATATGTAATGCTTTATTTTACGGCTGTTGCCATTAATATTCTTCTTCTAAGGGGGTAGATAGTTGGTGGTATTTTTCTAAAAAGGCAAATATTAATGTAGTAGCTACTACACCAATAAGGCTGCCGGCATATACATCTTCGAAAAAGTGAGCAGAGAGGTATATTCTGGAATAACCTACTGCGGCTGCACAAAAGAAAAATGCCACACCAAATGATTGGTACTTTTTAGGCAAAATTAAGGATAGGAAACAAAATAAACTGAATGCCCCCTGACTATGCCCCGACGGGAAGCTGTTTCTAAACAACTCGGGCCACTCGGGTAGGCGGTGTATCCACTCGGCTTTGTTAAAGTAGAGTAGTGGCCTGGGGTGTTGAAATATGTTTTTTAGGGTTTGCTGTATGAGTACCGGAATGGTATTGCAGGCCAGTGCAGTAATAAAATACCACTTGTTTCTAAACCGCTTAAATATAAATAACGAAAACAAGCAGGGTACTATAACCTCGGGCTGCCCCATAAAGGTAATAGGGTACATGAGCTTGTCTAGCAGTGGGGTATGGTGCGTATTGATGGTGTAAAACAGGGTGGTTTTGCCGAACTGTATTTGCATAATAATGCCCACTACAGCCCATACCATCACCAGAAAATGGAAGTACTTATTGATAGTTACTTTTTGGGTAAGGTAGGTCATGGCTTAGCAGGTTTTGAAAACTTTGTTTTAACCGCTTGCCATGCCTTTTTATAAGGCTCTATAGACATAACCTGAGAATCGTTTCGGGCAGAATTGATTAGCCATATTGCGCCGGGCAGCATAATAAATGTAGATAGCCACATGCCAGCCCAAGGTGCCAGGGTGTAAGATTTTGCCAGTTTTTCTCCGTTAATGTTTAGTATGTAAAAAGTAATGAATAAGGCTACTGCAAATACTAGCGGCAAGCCTAAGCCGCCTTTGCGGATGATGGCACCCAAGGGAGCTCCTATTAAAAACAGTAGTAAGCAGGCAAAAGACAGGGCAAATTTTCTGTGAAACTCTATCTTGAATTTTACTGCATTTTCTTTTTGTATATCGTTTACCTGACAGAAGTTGTCTAGGGTAGATTTAAAGTTTCTGATGTTGTTATAAGATGCCTGAGCCACATTCATTTTTTGTGCTTCGGGCACATTATTGATAAAGCTAGACTGATAGGTAGCCGGTAGCGTGGTGGTGGCTTTAGTGGTGTTTATTTTTTTAGCCAGTTCGGTATCTCTTGCCGAAACTGCATGTAGTGTGTAGTAGGGGGCTAGGTAACTGGTAACGGTTACTGCCTTGTCGGTATCGGTTTTTTTAATGCTGTCTATCACCTGGCTTAGCTGCACTACATCCATCATTTGGTAGGCATTCTTAAACAGGTCTTGATTGGTACGGGTGAACTGTAGGGAAGATAAATCTATTATCTTCTCCAGCGATTTGAATTTCATTCGGGTTTGACTCATTTCGGGGTCGTGAGAGCCATTTTGTCTACCTTCCTCATATCTCCACCCATCTTCTAGCCTAAATACAAGGCTTAGCTTATCGCTAGAGGGTAGCATTTTACCTTTCTTTGCCAGTATTACTTTGTTATTACCCACTAGGTCGGTATGGTCGTATATCAGCACATCGTATATGGTGTAGCCGTCATCGTCCTTTTTGCCTACGCGCACTGCAAAGTTGGGGATGTCGGTATTAAACTGTCCGGGCTTAATGCTAAGGGTGGGTTTACTGTTCCTTACATCGTGCAGCAGGCTCAGTGCATTAAGGTTGGCTACTGGTATTACGTTGTTGTTAAATACAAATGCACCTATGCTGGTAATAAAAATGAAAATAAAAAGGGGACGCATGAAACGCAATAGCGATATGCCAGACGATTTTATGGCTACTAGCTCAAAGTTTTCGCCCATGTTGCCAAAGGTCATGATAGAGGCTAATAGTATACTTAGAGGGAGAGCCAGCGGCACTAGCGTGGCAGACATGTATACCAATAGTTGCACTATAATCCACACATCTAAGCCCTTGCCTATGAGCTCATCCATGTACAACCAAAAAAATTGCATTACCAAAACGAATAATGCAATGAAAAAGGTAACTATGAACGGACCTATAAAACTTCGTATAATGAGTATGTCTAACTTCTTGAGCAAAAAATGTGCTTTTTGTGATGCGTTGCAAATTTAATGCGTGTATGGCACACTACTAAGTGTGCCATACCTATACTTGCCTAAATAAATGTGAAATATGTAGTGTAATAAGTGCTAAAAAGGCTATTTATTGTAGTTTTTTAGCATTATTTACGCATATAATATATTGTTGTAGTGCGGTGGCTTCCGCTGCTGTTAAGGTTCTATCGGCAGTGGCTAGTTTTATTTTAGCTACCTTCTTAGAAGTAAAATCTTTAATGTTTTCAGCCGAAAGCGTAACCACAGCTACCCTGTAGGCCATAGTAGTGCCCTCTTTGCGCTCGTGCGTTACGGGCATGGCATCGTCTTTAAACTGGGTTTTGTCATCAAACTCTATAATTACTTTGCTTTCCTCTATCTCGGTGTTATTACTGCCTATAAGAGTGCTATACTCGCAGGGTATGGTAAAGATGACATTAAAATTGTCGAATTCAGACTCGGTATTGGTGCTGTAGTTTCTTACCACCCTGGCAGCAGGTAGGTCATCTTCGTTATACGGAGATTCGAAGCTGAAAGAGGTGTTGTTTTCGGTAACCTCTTTTTTTACCTGTTTGCAATAGTCTTGAGCCCATAGTGCCGGAGCACCGCTTAATAACAAAAGTGTAAGAAGATATTTCATAAAGTAGTAGTGTGTGTTGATAATAGATATAAATATAAGATATTATTTGCTGTTTTAGTGCATTCTGTCGCCTCTGGGCGTTAGTTCCTGCAATATTTTTTCTTCTATAGATAGCCATAGTTGCCAGGTAGCCCTTACTTTTTCGCTAGGGTAGTACTGCTCGGCAAGGTCTATGAACAGGCGGTAGTGACCTGCTTCAGATATCATGAATTTATAATAGAATTTTCGTAGGGCTTCCTCTTCCAGTTTTTCAGATAATAGCCTGAAGCGCTCGCAGCTGCGTGCCTCTATCATGGCACATATCATTAGTTTGTGCAGTAGCTTGTCTTCCCCTGGTATGCCTTTAGGTTCATTTTGTAGCAGCAGGTTTACATAGTCGTCTTTGCGCTGCTTACCCAGTTGAAAGCCTCTTTTTTTCATTTCGGCCCACACCATTCTAAAGTGTCCCCATTCCTCGGTAACTATTGGGGCTAGGGCATTTACTATTTCGGGTTTGTCGGGGTAGCGCTGTATAAGCGATATGCACTGTGTAGCTGCTTTTTGCTCACAAAAAGCATGGTCGGTTAGTATTTCTTCCAGCGACACCTGCGCAAGGTCTGTCCATCGTGGGTCTGTAGGCATTTTTAAGCCTAATATGCTATTTTCTGCTGTACTCATTGCTGAGTGCAAAAATAAGTACATACCTATATGTACGGTTGATGTTGGTCAGTGTTTTTTGTGCTTATATTATTATAAATAGTTTTATATGTTACTTTTTGGTTGATTGTTTAGTATGTGGCTGATGTATATAGTTGCCCTCTATAAAGGGGTAATTTATACATGTATTAAAGGTTTGCGCGAATAGTGCTAATTTTGCACCTCTAAAAACTACAAACTAAACATGTCAGGTAGCAATACAACACATCGTGTTATCCGCGCACCTCGCGGCAATCAACTAAATTGTAAAAACTGGGTTGCAGAAGCAGCCTACCGCATGATACAAAACAACCTGGATCCGGAAGTGGCAGAGCGTCCTGAAGATTTGGTAGTATATGGTGGTATAGGTAAGGCAGCGCGCAACTGGGAGAGTTTTGATAAAATACTGGAGAGCTTACGCAATTTAGAAGAGGATGAAACACTAATTGTGCAAAGCGGTAAGCCTGTAGGGGTATTGCGTTCGCATAAAAATGCACCACGTGTTTTAATAGCTAATAGCAACTTGGTGGGCCGTTGGGCTACCTGGGAGCACTTCCGCGAGTTGGAAGCTAAGGGCTTGATGATGTATGGCCAAATGACAGCCGGTAGCTGGATATATATAGGTTCTCAAGGTATAGTACAAGGTACGTATGAGACTTATTTGTCACTAGCTAACAAGCATTATAACGGCAGCTTAAAAGGTACGCTTAATGTAACAGCCGGTTTAGGTGGAATGGGTGGAGCTCAGCCTCTAGCTATTACCATGAACGAAGGGGTATGCTTGGCGGCAGAGATGGAAGAATGGCGCATGCAAAAGCGTATAGAAACTCGCTATCTTGATAAATATTCTAATGATATAGATGAGGCTATAGACTGGGCATTGGAAGCTAAGGCTAATGGCGAGGCAGTATCTATAGGTGTTTGTTGCAATATAGTAGACCTTTTACAACGCTTGATAGATAGAAACATTACCCCTGATACCTTAACCGACCAAACATCGGCACACGATGAGTTGATAGGTTATTTCCCTGAGGGTATGAGCGTGGCAGAGGCTAATGCACTACGTGAGGCTAATAAGGAAGAATACATCAGCAGAAGCTTAGATACTATGGCACGCCACGTAAAGCAAATGCTAGAGTTGCAGTCTCGTGGTGCTATTACTTTCGACTATGGTAATAACCTACGTGGCCAAGCGCATGATAAACGCCACATAGATAATGCGTTTAACTTCCCTGGTTTTGTGCCTGCTTATATCCGCCCATTATTCTGCGAGGGTAAAGGCCCTTTCCGTTGGGTGGCATTAAGTGGAGATCCTGAAGATATATATACTACTGATAAGGCATTGATGGAGCTTTTCCCGGAGAACAAGGGTTTGCACCGTTGGTTGACCATGGCTAAAGATAAAATAGCATTTCAAGGCTTGCCTGCACGTATCTGCTGGTTGGGTATGGGCGAGCGCGAGAAGGCTGGTTTGTTGTTTAATGAGTTGGTACGTACAGGTAAAGTAAAAGCACCAATAGTAATAGGTAGAGACCATTTAGACACTGGTTCTGTAGCTTCTCCTAACAGAGAAACTGAGGCTATGATGGATGGTAGCGATGCGGTAGCAGACTGGCCAATACTAAATGCCTTAGTAAATACTGCTGGTGGTGCTAGCTGGGTATCTTTCCACCACGGTGGTGGAGTAGGTATGGGCTATTCGCTACATGCCGGTATGGTAATAGTGGCCGATGGTACGCAAGATGCAGAAGACCGCCTGCGCCGCGTGTTGCACAACGACCCTGCAATGGGTGTTATACGCCATGCCGATGCCGGATATGATATAGCAAAAGAAACTTCTACTCAGCACAGTTTAGATATATAAAACAGTAGCTGTTAAGGAAAAGTAATTAATATTGTCTACTAGCCGCAGCCTTTGGTTGCGGCTAGTTTATTATGGTATGTTGCTTTTTATAAGCCTGTAATAGCTTTATGGTGTGAGCTAAGGCTTTTTTACCATGCCAACCCATATGGCCCGGAATAACTTCTTTAGCGTGTTTGTATTGCTGTTTCACTTTTATAGTAGCAGTCAGCCAGCTATCTATATCTGCATCGGCTAAGTGTCCTAAGCCTTCGTTCTCAGTACTTTTTACAAAGCAGCCCCCATATAATATGCGCTCTTGTGGCAGCCATATTACTACATTGTCGGGGCTATGCCCATGGCCGGGATAGTGCACTTCTATTCTTTTATTGTCTATGGTAAAGGTGGTATCGTCAGTGAAGGTGTATGTAGCTGTTATTCCTTTTGTTGCAATGCCTTTTTGGTAAGTTTTTACGCTAGAGTAGGTTTTTATGCCTCTGGCTTTAAAGAAGGTTAGGCCGGCAGTTCTATCGTCATGAAAATGGGTGGCTATACATAAAATGGGTTTTTGTTGGTGTCTATAATATATACTATCCAGTAATGGTTGAAACTGAGTGGTATCCCAAGGTGTATCAAAGAGTATAATGCCCTCTTTTGTTACTAAATACATACTATTAGAAGGGTAAGGCTGTCCATCTTGCATTTTGTAAGTGGTGTATACATATACATTAGAGTCAATGCGGTTAATAGTAAGCTTTTTAGCTTGAGAGAAGGCTATATTAACGGCTAGAAAATGCATAGTGGCAATAGCCCCAACTGCCCTTAAAAACGGTATCATAAAAGCGAACAAATTATAGATGTAAATATGAGAGAAAAAAATGAAAAAAGTTGTTGAAATACCAAACCTTGCGCTATATTTGCACTCCGCTTTCAGGGCGGCAAGTTCTTTGAGGATGCAAACAGGGATAGAGAAAAAAAATATCTCAAAAAAGCAGAAGAAAATTTTGGAAAAATGAAATTCTGTTTTACTTTTGCAATCCCAAAACAACGGAAACACTTAATAAGTTCTTTATAAAATAATAACAATAGCCACTTTAGCTCAGATGGTAGAGCAACTGATTTGTAATCAGTAGGTCGC
>CAYWUY010000013.1:41488-52597 GCA_964461535.1 uncultured Flavipsychrobacter sp. | reverse complement strand
TGCAAAAATTGCGCATCCTCTTTTGTTCAGATAATCCTTTTACTACCCTACCCGAGGTATTAGCAGATTGTCCGGCTCTTGACACTGTTGGCTTTAAAAATAATAATATTCATACCGTACCAGCTAAAGCACTCAACCCTAATATTAGATGGCTTATACTTACCAATAATAATATTAGCCAATTGCCAGAAGATATTGGACTATGTACTCGATTGGAAAAGTTAGCCTTAGCAGGAAACCAGCTCACCAGCCTACCCGAGAGCTTGAGCAATTGCAAACAATTAGGTTTACTTCGCATCTCAGCAAATAAGCTTACCACATTTCCTCAATGGCTACTTTCTATGCCTAAATTAGCCTGGCTAGCCTTCTCAGGAAATCCTTTTAGCTATTCTCCATCAGTACAAGCTTTACGCACCATCCATTGGCATCAATTAAGTTTACAAGAAGTGCTTGGACAGGGGGCATCGGGTATTATACATAGAGCAACACTACAAACGACTGATGAAAAGAAAGAAGTAGCTGTAAAACTATTTAAAGGAGATGTTACCAGCGATGGCCTGCCAGAAGATGAAATGAATACATTTATAACGGCTGGCTTGCACCCGGGTCTTGTACAATTAATAGCACAAGTAGAGGGGCATGCTGAAGGTAAAAAAGGTATAGTTATGGAACTAATACCCGATAAGTATTACAATCTAGGTTTACCTCCCAGCTTAGCTAGCTGCACCAGAGATGTATTTCTGCCGGGCACTAGCTATAAACCAGTACAGGTACTAAAAATTGTCACAACAGTGGCTTCTGTAGCAGCACAACTACATACTAATGGCATACTACATGGCGACTTATATGCTCATAATACACTTGTAGATGCAGATTGCAACACACTCTTTGGCGATTTTGGCGCTGCTTGTTTTTATGATAAAAGTGATTCGGCTTCTGCTGCTGCTTTAGAGCGTATAGAAGTAAGATCGTGGGGGTATTTGCTAGAAGATTTACTTAATCTTTGCCCTAGCAATATAGACGTTGAAGTATTTAAGGCTTTAACTTTAGTAAAAGATTATTGTTTGGCAGACGAAATACTTAATAGGCCAAGCTTTAAAGATGTTACTACTCAGCTACATAATATAACAGATGGCTTATAGCTTTCATACACCTACCTTAACATTCCTGTTTGTACACTTGCATATTATTTTAATGAAAAATCAATTAAAAATCTATTAACAATAGTTTAGGAGAAAATAATATTAAAATATCCAATAAATAGTTGTACATTTGATTCAATATAGGCACTGCCTCGCTTTTTCTGCTCCAGATTAGATTAATTCCTTCTCTCTCAGTTCTCGCTTTTCAGCACCTCGTTTTTTTATTTTAAAACATTTTTTATGAACATTTTTGTCGGCAATCTTAGTAGCCAGACAACTGAGCAACAATTAGGAGGCTTATTCTCTGCTTTCGGACAGGTTTCATCAGTTAAAATTATTTTAGACAATTACACAAGACGATCAAAAGGATTTGCATTTGTAGAAATGCTTAACCAAAGCGAAGCTGAAAGTGCTATAGCTAAACTAAACAACTCAATGGTAGAAGGTCAGGCACTTACAGTAAATGAAGCAAGACCAAGAACCAGCACAAGCAGCTTCAATTCTTCAAAAAGTAGATATTAATCCAATAAGTAAAATAAAGTTCTAGGAATCATTAGAACATTATAGTTAATAAATAGTAATCATTAAAAACAAAAAACAATGCAACAAGGTACAGTAAAATTTTTCAACGTTTCAAAAGGTTTCGGCTTTATTTCTCCATCTAACGGCGGTGCTGACATTTTTGTTCATGCTTCTGGTTTACAGGCAGACATTTACGAAAATGACAAAGTAACTTTTGATGTTGAGAACGGTAAAAAAGGTCTTAACGCAATAAACGTGCGTGTAGCGTCAAACTAATATTTATAAAGCATTTCATAAAAATCTTGCATTTTTAAATATAGAAATAACTCCTCACCTTTGGTTTGGAGTTATTTTTTTGCATTTATGCTGCTACATTGCTAATACACTGATACACTGCATCTATAAACATTGCAGTATCTAAGTTTTTACTGTTATTTTCCTCGTTGTACAAAGGCACTAAACTACTGTCAGCCGAAATAAGAGCACTAAAACTAAATTTCCTTAACTGCAACCATATTGGTATACCCTTACTTTCAATTCTACAGTATATAACCTTCAAATTATCTTGAACCTCTACGGTATAGAAAACATTAATCTTCGGAGAATTTTCATCCGGGAAAACAATTGAAATGGAATTTGTCATTTTTACTTACGTGTTTTACTACCATCTTTCAATAAAAGACAGTATTTATTTAAAATAATTAAACGCTATTTATCTCGTTTAACTACTGATCCTAATAGAGTCAATCTGATATACAGCATTTTACTATCACAATAATTTAATAGCTTTAATTGCCTAAAATTGGTTAAGTGTGGCAATAGCATATCATAACTTAGGGCTAATTCTTTCGATAAGTCGTTAACAGCAATAGCCGGACGGGGCTGTATACCCCTAGAACTTATTTCTTTAATTTTACTGTATACTATATTTTCTGTTTTCATAGCTATGAATTGTTATTGTTTTACATTTTACCTCTGCTTAGTTTATTCAATAACGATACATAGTTTGCCTTAGCCGAAGGTGGTAATTCGCTAATAATTTCCTTTTGAATGTCGGGATAAGAATATTCATCTTTCCAATAAATGACACCATCCCATTTTTTTTGAACATCCGGATGCAGTGATTTAATAATTTTACGAAACAACAACTCAAACTGAGAGCGTAAATCCGGTGTTATAAACATTTGAATAATTTAAGAACGATACCCAATGAAGGTACGTAATTAATATTATAAAAAAGTTTTTTATTTATAGACCATCTTCTATTTGTACATAAATACTTAACAATAACAGCTAGAACTTTAATAATTAAGTAGCGTTTTTAATAAGTATTACCTGTCTATTTTACCTCAAACTGCTTTGAAAATATTGCTTCTTGTGAATTTTTAGCAATGCGTAAGGTGTATTTACCAGGATAAAGCCTCATCTTTTGTAGTTGCGTATCCCATTTCATTAGTGATGCAATTGGAAACTCTATTTTAGTTAGGATTTTACTACCTGATTCTATTAGTTTCTTATCAAAATAAACCAATTCTTTAATTGGCAATGTACTATCTCCCTGAGGAAACTCAACATATGCCTGAATTACTTCATTTGCAGTTATGCTACCAATATTAGTTATTGTGCATGTTAAGCTGAGGGTATCTATATAGGAATATTTCCTCTTTTTAAGTTCATTGTTTTGTACTAAGTCATATTTAAACGAAGAATAACTTAATCCAAATCCAAACGGAAACTGAGGCTTACCTTTAAAGTATCTATAGGTACGCCCTTGCATACTATAATTTTCAAATGGCGGCAAATCTTCAATGCTACTATAGAATGTAACCGGCAATCTTCCAGAGGGAGATACCTTTCCAAAAACAATATCAGCCAAAGCATTGCCCCCTGCTCTCCGGCATACCATGCCACAATTACAGCATCAGCATATTGCGCTACTTCGTTTATATCTACTGCACTACCTGTGGTAACAACAGCTATAATCGGCTTATTTACAGCTTTTCTTAGTGCTTTTAAAAAAGATATTTGTGTTGCAGGCAAGTGTAAATCTTTTTTATCACCACCAGATGGCGATAAAAAAGCATCCCCGGCTTCACCCTCTATTACGGGTAAAAGTCCTACAACGGCGATAGTTACATCTGCATTTCCTGCAGCCCATATTCCACCAAAATGCTGCGTATCTACCTCACCTACTCCTAAGTCATACTCTACCCTAGTTGCTTTGCTTACTGCTGAGGTTATTCCTTCTACAAAATTGACCATAGAAGAACTAACTCCATGATAGCTACCCACTAAAGCATCTAAAGAGGCCGCATTAGGGCCTACTAGCATTATGCTGCTAATACTATCTTTTTTTAGAGGGAGTATATTATTATCATTTTTAAGCAATACCATACTTTGTGCAGCTACTTCTCTGGCTAAGGCTGTATGCCACGCAGTATGTATACTATCCTCTAAATAAGAAGCGTAGTAAGATACACCTGGCTTATCATACATGCCAAGTCTCATTTGCGTTAACAACAAAGGTTTTAATGCACTATCTACTTCTGCATGTTTTATTAGTTTTCTTTCAATGGCTTTTTCAATATCAGATTGTAATACAGAAGAGCAATCCAAATTAATTCCTGCCTTTATAGCCTCCGCTGCTGCTACAGTTTTATCAGTAATGTATTTATGTGTGCTATATACATCATCTAAAGCACCACAATCGGTTACAATGTAGCCGTTAAATTTCCATTTTTTCAATACCGTATTTCTAATCAAGTTGCTATTTACTGAATTGGGTATACCGTTTACACTATTATATGCGGTCATTATTCCCGCTACGCCCAAGCTGGCAGTATATTTAAATGCCTTTAAGTAAGTATTGTTAAGGTCTGCATCACTCACTGTTGCATTAAAATAGTCTCTCCCCTTTTCAGGGCCACTATGAGCAACAAAGTGCTTAACTGCAGCCGCAATTTTTAGTTTATTTCTAAACGTATCTTGCAAGCCTAAAATAAAATTACCGGCAATTAAACTTGTTAGATATGGGTCTTCTCCGTACGTTTCTTGCCCCCTACCCCATCTAGGATCTCTGAATATATTAATGTTTGGCGACCAGTATGTTAATCCCACATACATCCCTCTATTGCCTTTAGATGAAGCGAGATTGTATTTTGCTCTTGCCTCAGTAGATATTACAGTTCCCACTCTTTTAACCAAATCACCATTAAAAGTAGCCGCCATACCTATTGCTTGGGGAAATATAGTGGCTTCACCCGCTCTAGCTACTCCATGTAGTCCTTCACTCCACCAGTTATATGCTGGGATTCCCAAACGCTCAATAGCCTGATTTCTATACCCCAAAAGCATAACTTTTTCTTGTAGAGTCAGTTTACTCAACAAATCATCAGTACGCTGTTCTACCGTCAATCGATTATCTTTATAATCCTGCGCTAAAGAAACAATAGATAAAAAACTATATAATGTAAGTAGTAACCACCTCATAAAAAAACATACAATCTATTTGTAATCAATCACAAAACATACCGCATGCTTACGGTGCTCCCCATTAACAATATTTGCATTGGTAACCTGTATACCATTGGAGGTTGATACCCATTTTACGTTTTTCTTACTCCCTAGTATATACGTTTTGCGTATTTGCCTAATATTATCCAACGGAATATCCAATTTATCCCCGAGCTGCACTTCTTCTTTGTCAGCTAATACAAAAGCATATACCCTATTTTTATCTTTCTTTTTTGTGTAGTATATATTGCCATTAGAATATGGAGCAACCGCTCTGGTTCCATAAATGCCTTCTGCATTTAGCTGCATCCAGTCACCTATACCTTTTAGTCTGTCGTATGCCATAGCATCCCATTCTCCTAACGGACTTGGGCCAATATTCATCAGTAAATTTCCTCCTCGCGATACTATTTTCACTAATAACTGAACTATTTGTGTTACAGATTTGTATTTATCGTCAGGCACGTAACTCCAGGAGGTTCCCATAGTCATACAGGTTTCCCAAGGATAAGGTAGTGGGCTTTCCGGCACCTCTTGCTCTGGAGTAGTATAGTTTTCATACTCTCCGGGCACGGATCTATCAACTACAATTAAACCAGGCTGATAGCTCCTAGCCATAGCAGCAATTTTAGGCATATCAATATCCTCATTATACCTTATTGTGTTCTGCCAGCCTTTTACAGAATCTCTGGCAACGTTAGGTCTTACCCAACCACCATCTAACCATAAAATATCCATTTTACCATAATCGCGCATCAACTCTTGTATTTGATTATAAGTAAACTCTTTAAAAAGCTTCCATTTTTCGGGATATTTTGAAGGGTCGTAATTTACATGCCTGTCTTTAGGCGGAAAATAGGACCACCAGTAGTAAGGCGTATGCCAGTCTGGCTTTGAAAAATAAGCACCTATTTTGAAGTTCTCCTTTCTAAACGTATCAAATATAGCTTTGGTAACATCTGCATTTTTGTTTTTACTAAAAGGAGTTTTTTTATCAGTTATCTTATAATCACTCTGCTTAGTATCAAACATAGCAAACCCGTCATGATGCTTTGTTGTAAATATTACATATTTCATACCCGCATACTGTGCAGCTTGCACCCATTTCCCGGGATTAAAGTTTATTGGATTAAAGCTTGTTTGCAGATTTTCATAAGCCTTCTTGTAGGTATTGTAATCAGCACTGTATGGTCCTTTTCGTTCTGTCCAGCCTTCATCCTCAGGGCATATACTCCAACTTTCTACTATTCCCCATTGGCTGTAAGTTCCCCAATGCATAAAAAGTCCAAACTTCAAATCTTGCCACTCCTCTAGCTTCTGCAATACAGCTTTGTCTTTGGGCGGTGTATATTTTTCTTCATTTTCTTGTTGGGCATATGTAACAACCGAAAATGCAAATGCTGCACTTAAAAACATTAACCTTAAACTCATGAAACTACATATTGAAGTTGCTGCAAGTATAGTCAAACATTAATACTTTTCTAAGTGATATATACTTGAATAGAAACTTATATAGCCGGAATTTGTTCTACAGTAGTTAACTTTAATACAAGGGCGAGGAGTTTCTTTTTAAATTATTTTTTTATATTAAACAATTACTTTACCTTTGTTACGACATTGAGCAACTGCATTTGCTTTTCTGATTAGTATTGATATTTCTTTCCATTCAGTTTTCGCTTTCACAGTTACCATAAAATTTAGCGAAATATCTTTTAGATAATTAGTCAGTTCGCCATAGTTTCAGGCTTTTCCTGATTATTTATTAATTAATGACATTTAACCAGTTACAACTAATACAACCAATTCTTGATACTCTTGTAAAGAGTGGATATAATCAACCTACAGAAATTCAGACAAAAGCAATCCCATTTATACTAGACGGTAAAGACGTTTTAGGTTTTGCACAAACCGGAACTGGCAAAACAGCCGCTTTTTCGTTACCTATTATACAAAATATTGTTTCAAAACCTCGAAAATCAGGAATAAAGGCACTTATATTAACTCCTACTAGAGAACTTGCCATACAAATAGAAGAAAATATCTCTATTTATAGTTCAGGATTGTCTATAAAGCAAGCAGTTATTTTTGGTGGAGTTAATCAAAATAAACAAGTAAATCAGCTTAAGCAAGGTGTTGACATTTTAATAGCTACACCTGGAAGGCTATTAGATTTAATTGGCCAAAAACTAGTTGATATATCCTCTATTGAAGTTTTAGTTCTAGACGAGGCTGATAGAATGTTAGACATGGGATTTATACACGACATTAAGCGTGTAGTAAAAATAATTCCGGCTAAACGACAAACACTTATGTTTTCTGCAACTATGCCTAAAAGCATAGAAGATTTAGCGCGAGGTATTTTACATCAGCCTGTATTGGTAAGTGTTGCACCTGTAGCTTCTACTAGTAGACTAATTGAGCAATTAGTATATCATGTAGAAAAAAGCCACAAGACCAGTGCACTAATAAGTTTAATTAGACAACATACTAAGGACAGATCTTTAATATTTACTAGAACTAAGCACGGTGCCGACAAACTAGTAAAACAGTTGAGTAAAGCCGGTATAATGGCTGCTGCCATACATGGCAATAAGTCTCAAAATGCTAGACAACGAGCATTATCTGATTTTAAAAATAGCAATATACAAACGCTTATAGCTACAGATATAGCTTCAAGAGGAATAGACATTGACGAATTACCTTTAGTATTTAACTATGATATTCCTAATGAGGCTGAGACTTATGTGCACAGAATTGGCAGAACTGGGCGTGCCGGAAATAATGGTAAAGCAATTTCACTTTGCGATGGTAGCGAAATGAAAGATTTAAAAGCTATACAAAACCTAACAGGCGTTAAATTACTAGAAGTAGAACTACAATAAAATTAAAATATTAATACATATATGGGGGAAACCACAGCAAAAAAAGAAAAAGAAAAAAAACGGGCCAAACAAAAAAGAGATAAGGCCGAGAAAATGCAAGAAAGAAAAGCAAACAATCAAAAAGGTAAAAACCTGGACGATATGTTAGCTTATCTAGATGAAAATGGCAACTTAACCACTACTCCACCTGACTTAACTAGGAAAACTGAAATTAGTCTTGAAGATATACAACTAGGTGCGGCCAAAACCAATCCTGAAGAAGTATTCAGAAAGGGCTTTGTATCATATTTTAATGAAGCAAAAGGCTATGGATTTATAACAGATACAAAAACAAATGAAAATGTATTTGTACACGTTAATAACATAGACCAACCTCTAAAAGAAAAAGATAAGGTTAGCTTTGAACGCGAGAAGACTGCAAGAGGTTATTCAGCAATCAATGTTAAAAAAATAAAATAATTTTTCAATAAATAAAACAAAACAAAATGCAAGAAGGTACAGTAAAATTCTTCAATGAAACAAAAGGATTCGGATTCATTACACCAGCAAACGGCGGACAAGATATTTTTGTTCACGTTAGTGGATTAGTTGATGCTATCAGAGAAAACGATAGAGTTTCTTTCGAAGTAAAAAATGGTAACAAAGGTCTAAACGCTGTTAACGTTAGCAGAATATAATTAGCATATTTTTGTTATTGGTGGCTATTGTTTTACACAATAGCCATTTTTTTTGCTATTTACATGATTATTTATTTTAATTGTATATATTTACTATTTTAAAAAATAAACAAAAACTAATACACATGAGCAAACTAACACCACTTGATACTATGCCTAAGCTTGGGCTAGGTATTAGAGTACTATCTCCGGAAGAATCACAAAATGTAGACTTAGGCCCGCTGAGGGCTCTGGAAGGAACCTGGGAAGCTGCGCCATTCCAAGGTTGGAACCTTATATCTGTACCAGGACCTTTACCCGATGGATTTACATTTGAAGTAATCCCGTACAAAGAAATATTAACTTTTACTCCAGTTGTAACAGCTGGAAACAGAGGGCCCGTTACAGTAAACTCTCAAGCTGACCAACAAATAACAGGCCTTATGTATGAGCAGAAAGTGATTAGCGTATGCGACAGTGATCTTTGCAAAAAAATGGGATTTGGCGCGGGCACTGAGATACATGCGGAAAGAGGTATTTTCTTATATGTATAAAATTTCAATTCAGGTTTTGAATTGGCAAGACTTTCAACAATACCTCATGGCAACTCGGTATTAGCATTAGGAAAATCATTTGAGGGTATTGCCAATGATAATAATTTCCCTCTGAACACACCTTCTAGTCGACTACCTACATTAAAAGGTCAACCAATATTAGATTATGGTCTAAAGCAATTTGGCACACAACAGTTTCCTAATTTCGACCAGAAAATACCCAACTCTGCATTAGTTAATGAATTAGGGAATAAAAAAATAACAGCAATGACTACGTTAGTATTTTCTACTGATAACGGAAAAAATGGTGGTGGAATTCTGAATATACCCTTTATTCAACAAAATGTAGATGCTACAAATATGACAGCTACATTTTGGATTGAAACAATAGAAGGACAAGACCAACCACAATTGCAGTATACACAAACAATTGATTTAGTTTTTCCTCCTACAGGTAGCTTGCAACCTATTTTGTGGCCACATATTACAGTTGCTACACTTACTAAAGTTTCATAAGTCACCCTAGTTGCTTCTATATATAAATAAAAAATGCAGCTTATATAGCTGCATTTTTATTATATAAAAGAGTTAATTAAATTGGATCTTCTTGAAGTATTGGATGTTGACATGCTGTATGAATATCTCTCCATACTCTGTTTATTTCACTATCCTTGTTTGCCGCTCTTAAGCCACATAATGGATATAGTGAATGAAGACAATCCTGAACAATTTTAGAAACTGCTAAAGTTGCAGCACTTACTTTATATAGTACAGACAAACTTATTTCTCTATTTGCAGAGCATACTTGCCACGCCATATCAACAGCATAATACAGTTTTTGACGACTAGTTGATAAACGTTGGTACATAGCCTCAAAATTTTGCATTGCCACTTCAACATTATTGCCGGTACCCTCTTTAGACTTTTCAACTATTATTTCGTGGCAAAGCTCCATAAAATGGAACGCCATACCTGTTAAGTTTACTGCTAAAGTAGCTTCAGCAAATTGCCTAAATGGAAAATGGTAAATTGCACCATCTACTGTTGGCTTGTTAATGGAAAAAGCTCTATTAGCCGGAACAACTAAATCTTTTACTTCAAAACTGTGACTTGCAGTTGAAACCATCCCAAAACCATTCCAGTTATTCAGCACTTTCACCTCATCTTTTTTCAATATAAATGAAAGAGTTTCACCTGCACTACCAACTTTACAATTTACAGTAAATGCAGTTGCATCCGATGCGCCACTAGCATAACTCCAAGTACCATTTAAGGTATAATTACTACCTTTTTTGGTTGCAGTACCTACATCACCACTACCACAAATGCATACCTTATTATCATTGAAGAAGTCTACCGCAGTATTATTGTCCATAAATCCGCCAAACCATGCGGCACCGGAACATAATGTTACTACCCAACCTAAACTGCCGTCAGCGTAGGCTAACGATTCTTCAATTTTAAGTGCTTCTGGTAACGATAATTGTTTCCCTCCATAAGGAGCGGGAGCAAGCATAGTCATCCATTTATTGTCATGAATGATACCCCATTGTTTTTTAGTAAGCTTGCCTTGCTTTTCGGCAGAAGCTACCTCTGCCCTAATGACTTTTAAAAGTTCAGTATCTATTAAAGATAATGGATTAGAGAAATTGCTCATGAAGTAAAGGTAGTAGTTTTTTTAGTTTTACTACACATCATCATATTAAAACATTATATAATTGTTTTTGGATAATCAATATTTTAATAACATTCGATTATTTTAAAATTATTTCTGATTTAAGCAAATTTTAATGTATGTTAATATCTTAACACGACAGGATATATATTCGCATTAACAATA
>CAYWUY010000013.1:0-41388 GCA_964461535.1 uncultured Flavipsychrobacter sp. | reverse complement strand
AATATCGTCCTTATCAGTTTTTATGGTAAAAACTTCGACTCATGTTTAGCTATAGATTAACACCTAATCTCCAAATTAAGAAAATTATCACATTAGTGATTATCCTACATGTGCTATTTTTTAACAATTCTTTCGCTCAAAAAAATTTTTATAAAGACAATTCTATCAAAGTTTTTATTGGAAGCTATGAAAAAAAATGGGCTTGGTGTGCCGGTTTTAATTCCCCACAAATAAATTTAGCAGATTTAAATAACGACGGATTAAAAGATTTGGTAGTTTTTGAATCTGGTAAAGGTGTAAAAACTTTCATCAATAAAGGGGTGGCAGGCAGCCCAAACTACGTATACCAACCAGTATATGAAAATAATTTCCCCCCATTGAGTAATTATCTAATACTGGCCGATTATAATTGCGATAATATACCTGATTTATTTCATGGAGGTTCTACTGGCTATGCAGTTTATACAGGTTACTACAATACGTTTAATAGACTTTCATTTAATTTTTATAAGGACTTATACTACTTTAATGATCCTTCAAGTAGTGGGGCAGTAAATGCATTTAACAACCCGGGTGATATACCCGCAATTGTTGATGTAGATTTTGATGGTGACCTAGACTTTATATCATACAATATTATTGGAGGGTTTCTAAACTATTATAAAAATCTAAGAGTTGAAGATGGTTTGCCATGCGATTCTATAAGAATTGCGCTAAAAGACAGATGCTGGGGAAAGGTCTATCAAGGATTTTTTAGAACTCACCTACTCGGATATAGTTGTGACAATACAGGATTAAGATCATCTGATACGGCTGGCAAATTAACACATTCAGGAAATACTCCTTGTCTTTTCGATTGGGATATGGATGGAGATTATGATTATCTAGATGGTAGCGTTTCGTTTAGTGAAATGACTTTTTTGAAAAATGGCAGAATTGAATATGGCGGAAAAGATAGTATGGTTTATCAAGATACAACCTGGCAATCTGGTGGTACCGTAATAAATATTCCCACTTGGCCAGCAGCTTTCAATGTAGATTTTGATGACGATGGCAAAAAAGACCTATTAGTATCACCAAACTCTCCTAGCGGGTCTGAAAATTATAAAACAGTATGGTTTTATAAAAACTACACCACACCGGGATCTCCCGACTGGAGATTTCAGTCAGATAGTATTTTTACGAAAGAAACTATTGATATCGGTACTGCTGCCTACCCTGCTTTATTCGACTTTAATAAAGATGGCAAATTAGATTTATTTATAGGTTCAGATGGCTATTATCAAACTAGTGGTGTCCTTAAATCAAAATTATCCTATTATAAAAACACCACAACTACCGGGAACCCATCACTGACAAGTATAACAGATAACTTTTTATTTCTTGATACTTTCAACTTTACAGGTATTGCACCTTCATTTGGAGATATTGACAACGACGGTAAAAGCGATTTAATTCTTGGACATACTGACGGTAGCCTTAGCTACTTTAAAAATATAGCTAGCTCTGAAACCTTGGCGCCTAACTGGGTATTACAGCAATTACAGCTTACTGATATTAATGGTGATACAATTCTTACAGAAGGAAGATCTGCTCCTTTTATATATGACATAGATAGAGATGGGAAAAAAGATTTAATTATAGGTAATGTAAGAGGTTCCATTTATTACTATCAAAATGTTTCAACAAGTTCTGGTGCCATTGCACTTAAACTTGTAACAACCTCTCTTGGCAATATCCGTTCCGATCCCAATCAAATTTATGGTTGTTATAGCACTCCTTTTGTTGGCAAAATAGACAGCACCGGAACTGATTACTTAATTCTAGGCAGTAATTCAGGTAACTTGTATTTATTTGATGGTATCACTAGTGGAGATACAACACTAACCTATACTTTAATTGATGGTCAATTTGCATATGTAGACTCTACCTACTCTTTATATAACCATCCATCAAGCATATGGGGTAGATATTCAGGTCAAAGAAGTGCTGCTACCATAGGAGATATAGATGGTGACGGAGACCTAGAAATGATAGTTGGGAACTACAGAGGTGGCGTTTCCTTATTTAAAAGAAAAATATTTGACGATACTAATATAGAATATTGGAACACAATAAATAATATAAAAATCTATCCTGTACCCGCTAGATCAGAATTGAATATAGTTTGGAATAATAAATTATCTACTCCAGGTAAAGTAAAAGTGCTGAATCTTTTAGGACAAGTGGTATATGAGATAGACACCCAACCAAATATTCAAAACATTACAATATCTGTTAGCGAATTTTCTAACGGAATATATATGTGTATTTTCGAAAGTGCCGGTGTAAGAATTCAGTCTAAATTTACAGTTTTAAGGTAAGCATATGTTTATAGTAATTGTAGTTATATACTTTCTTCTTTCAATTGTTACGTTTGCTTTTGCCATACGTGCAAACAAATCATACTATAAACTAAGTAAAGTAGGAATTGTAAAACACAAAAGAAGAATAACTTTTAGTGTATTGAATGAAGCATATGCAAATACCGATAATGAAGAGGCTAAAAATGAAATAACAAAATGTATAAACAAGTACAAACAATATAGATTATTATTTATAATTAACGCAGTTGTTTTTGTTATACTACTTATTTCAAAATTTGTATTAAGTCACTAATATACCCATGTCATTTGGCCATGTTGGTAATTGTGTAGTTCCTTACTTTCTCTTTGTAATGTAATTGTACCGTCTGCATTTACACCTACTATTCTTGCAGTCCAGTAGCCTATGTTATCAGAAAAAGTTTGAATTTTCCCTTTTCTAAAAAGTAGATTATTGTAGGCTTTTATTATATCATCGTTTGAGTTGTTTTGGGCTAATAGAGTCAATATACCTATTCTAATTTCGTTAAAAACATATTCAATATCCCAATCTATACCTGATGATATTTTAAGAGAAGTAGCATTAGGCAAATCTACTGCAAAAGCTGACTGATTGACATTTAACCCCATACCTAAAACAGCATATGACCAATTGGCACCCCTCAGCACATTTTCAATTAAAATACCCCCTGCCTTTTTGTCATTAATAATAATATCATTAGGCCATTTTATATTCACAGTCCAATCTGCATACATATTTTGCAAAACCTTAGCAATTGCTACTGCGGTAGACATGCTAAACAAGAATTGTTCGCTTAATCCATATTTAGGACATAGTATCATACTCATTAAAATGCTATTCCCGCTTGTATCTTGCCAACTTCTACCCCTTTGACCTCTACCATCAGACTGACTATTGGCTCTAACAGTAAGGCCGTGATGTGCCTTATTGCCATCTATCAATTCCATGGCATAGTTATTGGTACTGTCAACAATATCAAGTTTAATTATTTGCGTATCGAAAAAAGACATTTGAGAGTGCAAAAAGATTTTTAATTTTGATAAAGCATAAAGATATTATCAAACCTTAAAAAGGCATTAATAAAGTTTGGAGAAAATTATAGAGTCGTTGCAGGACAGAAAAAAATCTACAACCCGTCTTACCAAAAACAGTAAATTGTTTAAAACAATAATCAACTGTATAAAAGATAAAAAAGGTGATGGCATAGTGGTATTGGACTTAAAGAAAATAGATGAAGCAGTTGCAGATTACTTTATACTATGCGATGGTAAATCTAATATTCAACTTAAAGCCATAGCAGATCATATTCAAGATACTGTAAATAAGGAATGTGAAGAAAGAGTGTATCACAGAGAAATAGGTGATAAATGGACGCTTCTTGACTATGTAAATGTGGTGGTTCATATATTTCAAGAAGACCACAGGCAATTTTATGGACTTGAAAGCCTTTGGGCAGACGCTGCGCGCACGGAATACTAATTCAATCACAATAAGTACATATAATAATAATGGAAGATAACAAACAAGGTCCTGGATTAAAACCATCCGGAGATCCTAATCAGAAAAAAGGCCCGAAATTTAATATATACTGGGTGTATGGTATAATAGTTTTAATTATACTATTAGTTCAGCTATACGGAGGAAATATTACCGGATTTGGTTCAGAGCATTCTTTCCAGGAATTTTCTACCTATTATCAAAGAGGTGAGGTATCTAAAATCAAAGTAATTAACACAGACCATGTTGAAGTATATTTAAAACCCGGTACTTCAATACCACAACCAAGTGGTAAAGTTGTAAAAGTTACTACTGATAAATCTGCTGCCTTCGATTTTAAAATAGGTAATATTGAGCAGTTTTCTAAAGATTTAGAAAATCTACAAAAAGATATTCCTGCCGACAAGCACATAGAAGTTTTATATGATCAAGGCGATTTATTATTTAAATCCCTCTCTTCATTTTTACTACCTATAATAATTATTGTAGCCATGTGGTTTTTGGTATTCCGCAAAATGGGTGGTGGCCCGTCTGGTGGAGGTACTGGTGGAATATTCAACATTGGAAAATCTAAAGCTCAATTATTTGAAAAAGGCACTAGGGTAACTATTACTTTCAACGATGTAGCAGGGCTAGACGAGGCGAAAGTAGAAGTTATGGAAATTGTAGACTTCCTTAAAAATCCTAAGAAATATACAGCCTTAGGTGGTAAAATACCTAAAGGAGCACTTTTGGTAGGCCCTCCGGGAACCGGTAAAACCTTATTGGCAAAGGCTATGGCGGGTGAGGCACAAGTTCCATTTTTCTCTATGTCAGGCTCCGATTTCGTAGAATTATTTGTGGGTGTGGGTGCTAGTCGTGTGCGTGATTTATTCAAGCAAGCAAGAGAAAAAGCACCTTGTATAGTGTTTATAGATGAAATTGATGCTATAGGACGTGCTAGAGGTAAAAATGTGGTAATGAGTAATGATGAACGTGAAAACACACTTAATCAGTTACTAGTAGAAATGGATGGCTTTAGCGGAGATAGCGGTATTATAGTATTAGCTGCTACAAACCGTCCTGACGTACTGGACGCTGCCTTACTTCGCCCTGGTCGTTTCGACCGTCAAATATCAATTGATATACCGGATGTAAAAGGCCGTGAAAAAATATTTGATGTTCACTTGAAGCCAATTAAGCGTTCTAAAGACTTGAATATCAAAAAACTAGCAGTGCAAACTCCTGGTTTTGCAGGTGCGGATATTGCTAATATATGTAATGAAGCTGCTCTTATTGCCGCCCGTAAAGGCAAAACAGAAGTAGACATGAGCGACTTTAATGATGCTATAGACAGAGTTATTGGCGGTTTAGAGAAAAAGAATAAAATTATTCTTCCTGAAGAAAAACGTATTATAGCGTATCACGAAGCAGGCCATGCTGTATCCGGATGGTTTTTAGAACATGCCAATCCTTTAGTAAAAGTAACAATAGTGCCTAGAGGCGTTGCCGCACTAGGATATGCTCAATACTTACCAAAAGAAATGTATATACGCAATACAGATCATATGATTGATGAAATGTGTATGTCTTTAGGTGGTAGAGCAGTTGAGGAGTTGATTTTTGGTAAAATATCTACAGGCGCACTTAGCGATTTGCAACATGTAACCAGAATGGCATATGCTATGGTTTCAATGTATGGTATGAATAATAATATTGGTAACATTTCTTTCTACGACCCACAAAGTGAAGGTGGCTTCTCAAAACCATACTCTGAAAAAACCGGAGAGATGATAGATGATGAGGTAAGAAAACTTGTTGCTCATGCCTATGATAGAACCAAAGCATTATTAACAGAAAGAATTGATGCCGTTAAGATTATAGCTGAGGAGCTTTTGAAAAAAGAAGTATTATTTAAAGATGATATGGAAAGACTAATAGGCAGACGTTTATACGAAGATGCTTATACAGGTGAGAATGAAGAAGGAAATGAAAATCAAGTACAAGCATAATTAATTTCAATATCATAAATAATTATAATGCCCGCAGAAAAGTCGCGGGCATTATAATTATAAGTCTATTAAATAAGGCAAAAAAAGGTTAATAATTTTTATTGCGATTATCGTATTCTTTATATTTGTTGTTATGAAAGTAGTAATCTTTGCCGGAGGCCGCGGCACACGTATTTCAGAAGAATCCGCACTACGTCCTAAACCCATGATAGAAATAGGTGGCAAACCTATATTGTGGCACATTATGAAAATATATGCTGCCTATGGTCATACAGAGTTTATTATTTGTCTAGGATATAAAGGCTGGATGATAAAAGAATATTTTGCTAATTACTTCTTGCATAATGCCGATATTACTGTTGATCTTTCTAATAACTCTTTAGAAGTACATAAAAACTCGGCAGAACCATTTAAAATATCACTTATTGATACCGGTTTAGATACTATGACAGCCGGCAGATTGAAACGCGTATTACCATACGTGGGTAACGAACCATTTTTATTAACTTATGGTGACGGTGTTAGTGATGTAAATATTGATGAGTTATTGGCATTCCATAAGCAAAGTGGTAAAATATGCACTATGACTGCCATTCAAGCTACTAGCAGATTTGGCGTTATAAAAATGCAAGAGAATGGCACTATTGACTCATTTGAAGAAAAACCAGCAGATTCTGGCACTTGGATAAATGGAGGATTCTTTGTGATAGACCCAAAAATTGCCAAATATTTAAAAGAAGATGCTGATGATATAATGTGGGAAAGACAGCCTATGGACGATTTGGCACACGATGGAGAAATTACAGCATACAAGCACCATGGCTTCTGGAAGTGTATGGATACATTAAGAGATAAAGAAGAATTAGAAAACCTTTGGCAAACAAATCCTCAATGGAAAAAGTGGTAACTGCAAATTATTTGCGTTCTATATTTAGTGGTAAACGTGTATTCCTTACAGGTCATACTGGCTTTAAAGGTTCTTGGATGTTACAAATCTTACATTGGCTAGGTGCCGATGTTAAGGGTTACTCACTAGCACCGGAGAAAAAAGATGACTTGTATAATCAAATAGATGGTGACAAACTTTGTAGCCAGTCTATAATTGCTGATATATGTGATATTGAAAGACTAAGACATGAGCTAGTCAGCTACGAGCCTCATTTCGTTTTTCATCTTGCTGCACAACCCTTAGTTAGGCGCGGATATGCACAACCTGTTTATACATTTTTAGCTAATACACAAGGCACTGCACATGTACTAGATGCTATCCGTTCTCTTGTATTACCATGTGTAGGGGTAATGATTACTACAGATAAAGTATATGAAAATCCGGAAAGAGGTGTAGCCTTTAAAGAAGATGATAAGTTAGGTGGTTATGACCCCTATTCTGCAAGTAAAGCTGCAGCTGAAATAGTAATTGATTCCTACCGCAGATCTTTCTTTAACCCGGCTGATTATACCAATCACGAAAAAAGTATTGCAGCCGCACGTGCAGGTAATGTAATAGGCGGTGGAGATTACTCAGACGATAGAATTGTTCCGGATATTGTTAGAGCAATTTCATTTGGAGAAACCGTTGGTTTGCGGAATCCAAATTCAATACGTCCTTGGCAACATGTGCTAGAACCAATTGGAGCCTATCTGCTACTTGCTGCGAAAATTTATGAAAAACCTACAGATTGCTGTACTGCTTTTAACTTCGGGCCTAATCCTGAAGATATGCTGACTGTAGAAGAGCTAACAAAGGTTTTCATTGAAAGCTACAAAAAAGGCAGCTACAAGTCTGACATGGAAGATGGTGCACCACATGAAGCCAAACTATTATTATTAGATAGTTCAAAAGCTGAACAAATGATAGGATGGAAGCCTATTTTGGATGCTAGAACTGCAATACAATGGACTGCACAATGGTATGCTAATAAAAACAATACTGCTGCTGAAAAATGCTTAATGCAGATTAAAAAATATTTTGAAGATTAACATAAATGAAGTTTAACCCAATAAGGTTATCTGGCGCATATTTAATAGAATTTCCGGCACCGGTAGATAATAGAGGTAAGTTTGTAAAGTCATTTCATTTTGATGAGTTTAATAAAAACAACGCCCCTTTTGAACTAAAAGAAAGTTATTTCTCTTTTTCTAAAAAGGATGTAATTAGAGGAATGCATTTTCAGCTTCCGCCTCATCATCACAGCAAAGTGGTTTACTGTCCATCAGGAGCTATTTTAGATGTAATAGTTGATTTACGAAAAGATAGTGCAACATATGGAGAATGCGAAGGGCAAATATTAAGTGCTGATAACAACTTGGGGCTATATATACCTGAAGGCTTTGCTCATGGTTTTAAGGCGCTTACTGATGACGCTATGACCTACTATCTTGTATCATCGGTATATAATAAAGATAATGACACTGGAATAAGATATGATTCAATAGGCTTTAATTGGGAATGCGAAAATCCAATTATTTCCGCAAGGGATCTATCTTTTGGAACTCTAAATAATTTCAATAGTCCATTTTAATACTCAATCACTTCTATTATACATCAGAGTGCCTCAAAAAGGCACTCTTTTTTTATGTAAAATTTTTTTGTTTCAAAAATTATACATAGCTTTACGATGCATTGCAATTCAATACAACAAAATTCTATGAATCATAGCGAATTAATAAAAGGAACATTAGGAACAATAATACTTCGTTTATTAGAAGAGAAAGGTAGACTATACGGATACGAAATAACGCAATTGGTTAAAGAAATGTCTGATAGTAAAATTTTAATCAAAGAAGGTTCTTTATATCCAGCTCTTCATAAACTTGAAGCCGATGGTTTAGTAGTAACTGAAGAAGTTTACATAGGTAAACGAGTGAGAAAATATTATAAATTGACAGAACCAGGACAAAAAGCTACTACAAAGTCTGTAGATGAACTAATGGAGTTCATAAATACAATACATCAACTAATACTACCAAAACAGGTTATAACATATGAGCTTGCTAACTAATGAACAAATAGATGAGATAGCTAATAAGTTGGAACAGGATAATATATGTAATGAATCACTGTTTAACGACTTATTAGACCACATCTGTTGCAGTGTAGAAGCAGATATGGAAAAAGGCATTAGCTATGACAGTGCCGTACAACTAGCATTTACAAATACTTGTCCTAATGGGGCAGGTGAGATTGAGGAGGAATTATTTTTTCTTTTAACCATAAAAAAACAAATTAATATGAAACGGGTAATTTATGGAATGGGCTTTGCCTCATCGTTTACAATTTCTATGGGTCTATTATTTCGTCAAATGCATTGGCCATATGCAAGCATGTTGGTATTATTTGGATTTAGTTTCCTATTGATTACATTATTCATTTTATATGCCAGTAGTATTAAGCGTATGAAAGCCTACACAACCAGTTATAAAGTACGGATGATTTCTGGTTTTATTGCCGGATTTCTAATCTCTCTTGGTAGTATGTTTAAATCGCTACACTGGCCCGGAGCAAATATTCAATTTTTACTGGGCATGGCAATACTCAACTTAGTTTTTTTACCTCTATTCTTTTATCAATTATATAAGCAATCGCTTGTTAAGTTATAAATAGTAATAGAAAACATTTATTAGCAAGTCGCTCCCTTTCTAGGGAGCGTTAATTTTATATATAGTCCCCTATTCTGTCATATTTTCGGAATTATTCTGTTAATTCGCATGAAAACTATAAAAAGTGTCTTCTGGTAAAATAATTGTAATCACCGCCCCGTCCGGCTCTGGAAAAACCACATTGGTTAAGCAGCTATTAGCCGCCTACCCTCAGCTGCAATTTTCTATTTCTGCATGTACAAGGCAACCTCGTTCAGGAGAAGTAAATGGTAAAGATTATCACTTTTTTTCTGAGCAAGAATTTAAACAACTAATTGAAGATGACGCATTTATAGAGTGGGAAATGGTATATACCGGTAAATATTACGGTACATTACGTAGCGAATTGACCAGAATTTGGAACAATGGAAATACTCCATTAGTAGATATTGACGTACAGGGAGCATTGAATATAAAACAACAGTACAAACACATAACGCTGACAATATTTATAGAAGCACCCTCTTTAGAGATATTAAGAGAAAGGCTAATAAAAAGAGGTACTGAAACACCGGAAACACTAGAAGAACGAATTGAGAAAGCTAAAGATGAATTAACCTACTCAAATCAGTTCGATAAAATAATAATTAATGATAATTTAGAGGTTGCAAAAAATGAACTTATTGCAACTGTTGATGCCTTTATTAATAGCTAATACTAAAAACTAAGACTTAGAAACTAAAACCATATGGCAAAAAAGAATAAGAAAATTTCTAATTCTACTCCATCAATTACTCCTAATGCAGTAAAAGAGACTGTTTCTAGTAAAAATGAAGCACCTGTTATTAATGATGCTGAATCCGGAGCAAAGGAAAAACTCAGCATTTTCGATTTCAAACTGCAAGCTATAATTGTAGCTATACTAAGCTTTATTATATACATAAACACATATAATAATGAATATGCCCACGATGACGGCATTGTGATAGTTAAAAACGAATATGTACAAGAAGGCTTTGCCGGACTTAAAGGAATATTTACAAAAGATGCATATGACAGCTATTACAAGCAACTTAATACTGTAAATCAACTTGCCGGAGGTCGTTACCGCCCTTTGTCTATTGCTACATTTGCAATTGAGCAGCAGTTTTTCGGTGCTACACCTGTAGAAAAGATAGATAGTGTATTGAAAATGAACTACTCTTACGGAGTAAGGGGGGCAGCTGAAAAGAAACTAGTAAGCGATATGCATGTGCGCCATTTATTTAGTGTGTTTTGGTATATGGGCTGTGTTGTAGTTTTACTTTATTTCCTAAGGAAAATAGTTTTAAAAGACTATCCTTTGGTAGCATTTATAGCAACGATTCTATTTGCAGCTCATCCAATACATACAGAAGTAGTAGCTAACGTGAAAAGTAGAGATGAAATAATGTCTTTATTATTCATGTGCCTTACTTATATACTAGCATTTAACTACGAGGAAAATAAAGATAGAAAGACCCTAATATGGGCCATGGTATCTTACTTGGCTGCATTCTTATCAAAAGAATATGCCATAACAATCATTCCTATGTTGCCACTTTGCTTTATACTGTTTAAAAACTACAAACCTAGTAAAGCTATTGTAGCAACAATGCCATATTTAATAGTGGTGGGTGTATACTTTTTTATTAGGCTAAAGGTGGCACAAAATAGCATGCCCGAAGAAGGAACAACTATTGCTGATGTGATAAGAAGCATGGGTTCAAGCAATGAAAATGCTGAAAAAGAGATACTTAATAATCCATATTATTTTGCTGAACCTGGGCAAAAACTACCGACAGAAATAGGCACTTCGCTCAATTATTTAAAACTATTAATACTGCCACATCCGCTATCGGCCGACTATTCATATAATACTATTCCATATAAAAACTTTGGCAATATTGTTGTAATCGCCTCATTAATTATACATGCTATACTTGCTTATGGCATCTATTATTTCGGTAAGGTAAAAAAATATGCTGCTATATCATTTTCATTGGCATTTTATTTAGTTCATCTATTATTGGTGAATAATATAATATTTAATATTGGTGCCACTATGGGTGAACGTCTTATATTTCATTCATCAGTGGGTTTCTGTATAATAGTAGCATGGCTACTTACAAAGGGAGCAGAAAAAATACAATCTAGTAATGTAAGATATGCTACGCTGTTTAGCATTGTAGGTATAATAACAATATTATATAGTGTAAAAACAATTGCAAGAAACGTTATTTGGAAAAACGACCAGGTACTTTTCATGGAAGATATTAAGGTGGTACCTAATAGTGTTTTGGTAAACGGCAATGTTGCGGCATCTTATATAACCATGGCCGACTTTGCAAAAACTGAAAAAGAAAGGGTATATGACTTAAGAATGGGTATAAAGCTGCTAGATAAAGCTATTGAGATACACCCAACTTTTGTTGCAGGCTATCTTAACCAAGGTATTGCATATTACAAATTGGGAAGCTTAGACTCTGCAAAAATGAAACTAGCCAAAGTAAGAGAATTATACCCTAACTATCCTACTCTACCTGGTATTCTTTCACTCATAGCCAATGAACATATGAAACGTGGATGGAACGATTATGGACGTGTAGGCAAATATCAGGAAGCGATTGTCGAGTTTAAAAAAGGTATAGAGGCAGATTCAACTATAGCAGACCTATGGTATAATTTGGGTGGGGCTTACTACTCTAACAGACAAAATACTGAAGCCGCGGCCGCTTGGCAACGTGCACTGCAAATTAATCCTAACAACCAGCAAGCACGCATGGGACTAGAGGCAGCACTTCAAAACATAAAAGCTGGATTGAAATAGATTATACTTAATTATACTAATACGGGCTGGCTAAAAATATTAGCTAGCCCGTATTGTTTTGCAGTATTAATAGCCAATAAAAAAGCGAGATGCAGTGACAACTACATCTCGCTGAAAATTATAAAGAATTAATTATTTCTTTTTAGCTGGAGCTGATTTTTGTTGAGGTGCTTTAGCATCATCTGTTGTGGTAGAGTTCTTAGGCAAGAACATTACAGAAACTAAGCACAAACCTGCGATAACACTAACTAATACCCAAGTACCTTTTTCCATAATGTCACCAGACTGCTTAACACCCATTACTTGAGTACTCATACTGCCGAAACTACCGCTTAAGCCACCACCTTTAGGGTTTTGAACTAGCACAAAAAAGGCCAAAGCAACACAAGCTATTAAAATAAGTGATGTGATAACGATTGTCATGATTGTTTTTCTTTTAAAACTTCTTCTATTTTGCGAGCAAAGTAAGCATTTTTTTGAGGATTACGCAAACTTAATTTTTTATACATATCAATTGCTTTATCGTATTTCTGCTGCTTGATATATATTTCAGCTAAAGACTCACTAGCTAAACCCTCTTCTTTGGCTATTGAGTTAACAGCCATTTCAAATACATTTTCAGGAATTTCATCATTTTCTTCTTCCAGCGCGGCAGCTAGCTTTTCTTTCTGCCACATGGCCTTTACAGCTTTCTGATCTTCAATATCAGCCTTTTGCTTCTCTGAAGACTTTTTAAAGTGTACTAGCCAGTCTGAAAAACTCATCATTACCATAAGCGATTTATCTCTTATATCTATATTTTCATCTTGATTATCTCCTAGTGAATCTACATCCATTGGTATTTCATCAGGCACCTTAATACCTTGATGTAAAAAATAATCATCAGCTGAAACTGGCTGAACAATAATATCATCCAGTTCATTTTTATTTTGATTTGCTTCAATAATAGTTGCTGATATATTAGAAACAGAGGTATCTTTTTTATTTTCTACATTCACTTTTTCAGCAACCTCTACAATTGAGCTTTCAACTTTAAGGTTTGGCTCTACTATTACTTTTTTAATTTCTGCTTGAGTAGTAGATTCAATATCTTGTTTAGATTTTTCAAAATGCTCTATATACTTAGGACCAACACCATTCATAAAATCTCTCAACTGAAACCAATTAGTCTGATAAGGGTATAATTTGGCATATGCCTCTAGATTATCCTTTTTTGTATTTGATGTATTAGCGTATGCAGCAAATCTAGCTGGAACAAAAAATGGAAATCTCACCAACAATCCATCTATCTGCTTTTTATCAGCTTCAGAGGGGCTATTGGTTGTACTGAGTGTATTACTTAATAATGTAATCAAGTATTGGTCGGCCATAATATCAATTACCAGTTTACAAATGCTTTATTAAATATATCGTCGGCTAGCTGAGTGCCAATATCGTCAATTAATTGATTTTGAACACTCTGTAATGTTTGAGTAGCATCAAAGTCAGAAAAACGAGTAAATGTTTGGGTAAAACTAGCTTTATCGTTTAGTCTGTTTTTAAATTTAATTTGTACGGCTATAGTCAACCTATTTTTGCTAGCGCTTTGTACGTTTTGAGCTCCTGTAACAGTTACTGCATATGAAATAATCTGTCCGCTTATATCATAATCTGCATTATCTAAGGTTACAGAAGTAAGCCCGGTTTGAGATAAAATTCTTGATCTAATTTTATCTGTCATAGTTGCTGCTAAACTTGGCACCACATTTTGGGCTTTATTTTCTAAGAGCCTAATATTGATATTCTTACCTTCGATAGTAGCACCAGAAAAGCTGTATATTTTACAACTTGTAAGAGAAACTAAGCTAATAAAAATAGTAAGTATTGCCCAACGCATAAGTGTGCAAAAATAAGTCAATAGATTTACTAAAATGCACTACCCAATAAATATATTAAGCATATATCAAACAAAAGAGTTGACTAATATTTTTTTAGAAATGTCTATATCTCTATTTTAAAAATTATTTAATGGTCGTTTACATATTCAACTACTTTTGCATCACACAATACATAGCAACTATAGTATGTTGGACAAATACCTTAAACTGACACTTTTTATATTATTATCACCTCTTATTACAATTGCACAAAAAGTCACCCTTAGTGGTTATATCACAGATTCAATTAATGGAGAAACATTAATGGCATCTACCGTATATATTAAAGAATTATCCACGGGCGTACAGACAAATAATTATGGATTTTACTCCATAACCATACCTCAAGGACAATACACAGTAATATATTCATATGTAGGATATGCCTCACAACAAATAAACATAAACGCTACTACAGATAAAAGAATAGATATAGCATTAAAAAGCAATAATACCATAAAAGAAATTGAGGTAACTACCGCCCGTAAAGATGAGCATGTTAAGAATACAGAAATGGGCACCATAAAGCTATCTATGTCGCAAATAAAAAAGTTACCTGTAGTATTTGGCGAAGTAGATATATTGAAAACTTTACAATTACTGCCTGGAGTACAATCAGCTGGTGATGGAAATGCAGGATTTTATGTTCGAGGTGGCGGCCCAGATCAGAATCTTGTATTACTAGACGATGCAGTTATATATAACACAGGGCATTTATTTGGTTTTTTCTCTGTTTTCAACTCTGAAGCCATTAAGGACGTAACCCTAATTAAAGGTGGTGCTCCAGCTAATTATGGCGGCAGACTTTCTTCGGTAGTAGATGTTACAATGAAGGAAGGAAATAGTAAAGAATATAAGTTACAAGGGGGTGTAGGAAACATAGCAAGTAAATTTGTATTCGAAGGGCCAATAAAAAAAGATAAAGGCTCTTTTATGATAGCTGCTAGGCGAACTTATGCTGATGTATTAGCAAGACCTTTCTTTGAAGCATTAAAAAATAATGGCTATTACTTTTATGATTTGAATGCAAAAGCAAACTATAAGCTTGGTAAATCTGACAAAATATTTATTAGTGCTTACACCGGATTAGACAAATTTCAGTTTGAGAGTAGTAGTGGAAATTTTAAAGCTACCATTCCTTGGGGAAACACAACTGCGTCGTTAAGGTGGAATCACTTATTTAGCGATAAACTCTTTATGAACTCAACAGCGGTTTATAATAAATATCATTTTTCTTCTTCTTTCGACCAATCTGCTGGTTCAGGTCAAGGTAGTGCCATAGGGATAAGATTTGCTTCCGGTATTGAGGATATAGGTATAAAAAATGATTTTGATTATTACATAAACACTAAGAATCATATTAAATTCGGTTCTAACTACACCTATCACACCTTTACACCAAGCCAAATATCTGGCCAAGCTGACACAATTCGTTTAAAACCACCTAACTCAATGGTAAAATATGGTCATGAAATAGCCCTATATGCTATGGATGACATTGATATTTCAAACAAACTAAAGCTTACATTAGGATTACGTTATAGTTGGTTTGGTCAAGTAGGAACTTACACTGCATACAATGTAGATGATAATGGAAACAAACTTGATAGTACCTTTTATGGCAAAGGAAAACTTGTGAAAGATTATGGTGGTCTTGAACCCAGAGTAAACGTAAGATACTCGCTATCTGACAATTCTTCGGTAAAAGCTAGTGTATCTCGAACTTATCAATATTTACATTTAGTCACCAATAATGGCTCTACCCTCCCTACAGATGTTTGGGTGCCTAGTACATATAGAGTTAAACCTCAAGAAGCTTGGCAATATTCCGCAGGCTACTTTAAAAATTTCTTAGATGATAAACTAGAAACCTCTGTAGAGATCTATTATAAAGACATGAAAAACCAAATACAATACAAAGACGGATATACACCAAACACATTGGAAGATCCAGAATTGTCTTATGTATTTGGTAGAGGAATGGCATATGGTGCTGAGTTTTTCATTAATAAAACTCAAGGTAGATTTACTGGTTGGATAGGCTATACTTTATCTTGGACTTATCAGAAATTTGCAAAATTGAATAATGGAGATCCCTTTCCGGCAAAGTATGACAGACGACATGACATTTCTGTTGTTGCATCTTATGACTTAAACAAGAAGTGGACATTTTCCAGCGTATTTATATATGGAACAGGTAATGCTGTTACATTACCTACTGCTTATTATTTAGTAGATAATACTATTGTGCAACAATTTAGTAAAGTAAATGCATACAGAACTCCTGCATATCATAGATTAGATATATCAGCAACATATACACCACAACATAAAAAGCCAAGAAGATGGGAACATAGCTGGACATTCTCTTTATATAATGTATACAACCGTGCAAATCCTTATTTCTTGTATAATTCAATTGAAGGAACTACTACCAGTGGTATACAATCAAAAATTTACATGGTATATATTTTGCCAATTATTCCGAGTGTTTCCTATAATTTTAAGTTCAAATAAAATATGCTCAGGCAAACCATAGGAATAATTTGGTAGGTCTACTATTATAAGCATATAGCAATATTTTTAAACAATGAAGCAAGTACTACTTCTTATAACTACTACAATTGCCCTATTGGCAATATCATGCAATGGCGGATTAAACGAATCAGATATTGCATTTAAAAAAGCCAACGATCTAGCATTTAAAGGAGACTATAAAAATGCAATTGCAAGCTATGAAGCTATTGTAGAAAAAGATACATCGTACTGGCAGGCCTACTATCAACTAGGAAATATTCATGAGTTAATGGGCGACTTTAAATCTGCCATGGAGAACTTTAATAAGAGTATACAATTAAATCCCAATTATGCTATGGCTTATTACAATAGAGCGAGCGTATATGAAATAATGGGAGATGAAAAAGCCTATTATAATGACATCAGAAAAACTGTAACTATACAACCTAACCTATTCGTAGCTCAGTTGGCTAAAGGCAGATCTGAAATGGGTAAGAATAAACTAAAAGAAGCAATTGCGTCCTTTACTGATGCTATAAATGTAAACCCTAGTTACTATTTAGCATATAGTATGAGAGGTTCATGTAAATTCAAACAAAACGATTTTGCGGGTGCAGTAGAAGATTTTTCTAAAGAAATACAAACCAACCCTAACCATCTAATGGGGTATATTAATAGAGCAATAGCATATGGCGAACAACAAAAGTATAGAGAAGCCTTAAACGATATGCATCTAGCTCTAGGAGTAGACCCAACCTGGTCACAGTCTTATGTTTACAAAGGATTATTTGAAATAAAACTGAACATGAAAGATAGTGCATGTTTTGATTTTACTGTTGCAGCTAAAATGAAAAACCCGGCAGGGGAAGCTTATTTAAAAGAATATTGCAAAAAATAACATCAAATAGCATTTATTCACTTATCATTTAGACATTTTATTTGTATTTGTTTAGTTTACTGCATAAATTAGGGTTACTAAAACATTTACATCCTAATTTATGAGTAATGCCGACGTCAGACTTAATGTAATTTTGGTAGACGATGAGAAGGAAGCGTGTGATAATTTAAAATACATACTAAAAGAATACATAGACCCTGACATAAACATTACAGCAATAGCCAATAACACTAGCGAGGCAGAAAAATTGTTATCTATACACAATCCGGATGCCTTGTTTTTAGATATTGAAATGCCAAATGAAAATGCATTTCAATTTTTGGAGCGTGTTTCTCCCATACATTTCGAGGTGATATTTGTTACTGCCTACGACGAATATGCCATAAAAGCATTTAAACTAAATGCGGTTGACTATATTCTTAAACCTATAAGCATCAGCGAATTATCAAACGCCGTAACCAAGCTTAAAGAAAGAATTAAGGTAAAACAGCTTCTTAGTTCACCTCCTGCCAATAATGACTTTAGTAATATTTCTAAGCAAATATCTAATAAGTCTAAACTTAATAAAATAGCACTAAAAGATACCAATAACGTAGAAATAGTTAGCTTCAGAGACTTGATATATATTGAAGCTTGTGGGGGATATTCAAAAGTGTTTTTTCTAAAAAACGAAAAGCTTACTGAAATGCTTACTAGTGTTTCAATATCAGAATATGAAGAATTGCTACCCGACACCCTATTTTATCGCATACATAAGTCATATCTAGTAAATTGCGGTCAGATAAAGAATATCCACAAAGACGATAGTATGAGTCTTACCATGTACCATGCAGGTAGTATACCCATTAGCCGGAGAAGATTTAGTAGTTTGGTGGAGTTCTTGCAAACCAAACCAGACTTTAATGAATAGATGGTTAAGAAATACTATCTTATTAACAATATTTTTTACACTTAGTGTTGTACAACTCTTTTCGCAAGAGTTTAGGATGCTGCATTATAATGTGGATGACGGATTGCCTAGCAATACTGTTTATCATGCATTTAAAGACAGTAAGGGTTTTTTATGGATTGGGACGGACAAGGGAATTGTTCGCTATAATGGGATAAGATTTGAAACCTTTACTACATCTAATGGAATGCCTGATAATGAAATATTCTTTTTTCAGGAAGATAAAGAAGGTAGGATATGGCTTGCTACGTTCAATGGAGAGCTCTGTTACTATAAAAATGCACAATTTCATACGGCTAAAAACACACCGTTTCTAAAACTTCCATTTAAAAACACATTCATCAATAATATGGTAGTAGAGGCTGATAGCAGCATTACCATAATGTTTGGAAATAAAAAGAAGATGATAAGTGTAAAGGGGGAAACTATAAGGATACTTAAAGACAACAAAGACGAAGAAATATCTCATTTCATATACATACACAAACTGAAAGATGGAACTTTCAAGTATATATATAATGACAAAACAAAAATATTAGATAAGAACAATAACTTTTCTAGTGTTTTACCCCCACCGGTAAATATAAAAGAATGGGGACTTTCTATTAGTCAGGGTATCAGTAATATATACGATAAAAACACAGTATATACAACTGACTTAAAGCCAATAAAAAAATATGATTCTAATGCCTATAAAAGTCATGTTAACTCGCTGTACATAGACAACTTTAATAGGCTAATGATGTGCACTGATAAAGGTGTATGGCTTGAAGATGGCAAAACATTTTTAAATAATCATAAAATAACCAGTATAACACAAGATGCACTAAAAAATTATTGGATCACAACCTATACTGATGGAATATATGTTGTTGACTATAATTATTATCATGCCGCAGTATATAATAACTGCTACACAGGAAATATAAGATATACCTATGCCGATAATGACAACTTGTTCTATGTAACATCTGAGAACAATTTATACCTATTTAAAAATGGTAATACTCAATTGTTGTTTGATTATTCTAAACTTGATAATAGTAAAAAAGATGTATCATCTAATCATGGTTATTTAATAATTAAAAATCTAAACGGCACTTACGACTATATTAACTATTATAAAAACTTCAGGATATATCTATCAGATATTACAGGAAACAAAAAGACCTATATTTCTAAAGTACCCTTTATTGCAGCTGAGAATGTAAAATCTATAATTGATGTAGGCTCCTTCATCTATTTAAGAACAATAAAAAGTCTTTACAAAATAGACATAAACAGCTATAAGAATACCAATGCAATTAAAGATAGCTGCATACATATAGTAAAAGACACTGAGCGAATATATGCTTTTGGTAAAGCTTACGATAATTCACTTTGGTATTCAACAGTTAATGGAGTATACAAAGTAAAAAATGATGTTTGCACTGTAGAACGGCAATTCCATGACGCTGCCTTCAAAAAATTTGAATTTCTGAAAAACTACCTTGTAGGGTATACTCACACCAAACCAATTATTTGCAGGAATTTCGATAGACAAAACATTATGGATTCTAACCTCAGGCAAGGAAGCGTATGGGATAGAATTTACCCCATAGATAGTACACATTTGCTAATCAGTACCAACGAACTATATCGATTATTTTCAATTGCAAAAAATAGCACATACCCATACTACACTGTAACAGCAGTTGAAAATTCTTTTGTACCACTTAGATCTGAACTAATAGCCGCAGATCAAAATAACTGTTACTTTTTTGTAGGAGGGTCTATAACTAAAATGACTATTGACAATCTATTGAAACCATCTTTAACCCCTAAACTTTTTTTTAGTACAATAAAGTACGGAGACAAGAAGTATGTTCCCAAGAATAACATGCTTATACCCTATAAATTATCAAAAGATATTACCATTGCATTTACTACCCTATCGTTTACAGGTAAAAATATTAGGTACGAGTACTCATTTTCTCAAAATGCAGAAGATAAATGGCTACCATTATTAGGTGAGGAAATTAATTTAGTTAGTCCGCAACATGGTAACTACAAACTAAAAATAAGAGCTAAAAGTATATCTAGTAAGTATAGCGATCCAATAATACTAAACTTCACCATATTACCGCCATTTTGGGCTACGTGGTGGTTTATAGCTATAACTGTTATTATTAGTTTGGCACTAATAATTGTTGCTGTGCGCTATAGAATAGCTATGGTTTTAAAGAAAAATCAAAAAGAAAATGAAAATAAAATTCGCTTCTTAAAATCAGAGTATAAAGCCTTAAATGCATTAATGAACCCTCATTTTATTTTCAATACACTTAACAATGTACAGGGACTTGTAAATAGAAATGATAAACTAGCCGCTAATGAATATCTAAGAATATTTGCCGATTTAGTACGGCAAAATATGCACAACGTATCTAAGGAAATGATATCGCTACAGAAAGAAATTGACCTTGTTAGCAACTATTTAAAACTAGAGAAGCTTCGCTTTAAAGAAATGCTTAATTATGAAATAGACGTAGATGATGAAGTTGATACTGCTGTGATAATGGTTCCTCCTCTATTTATTCAGCCATTAGTAGAGAACTCAATAAAACATGGTATACTACCAAAACAGTCTGACAACAGCACAATAAGAATACATATTTATGAAGTAAATGACATTCTGCACATTGAAGTAAGAGATAATGGTGTGGGTTTAAACTTTGCCGACAAAAAAAGAGACCCAAAACACGAATCATTTGGACTATCCAATATTAAAAATCGAATAGAGCAGTTAAGTATCATCCTAAATAAAAAAGTAAACTTCGAGCTTAAAGAAGAAAAAACAAACTCTGGACAATGGACTGTTGTATCAATTACTATGGAGCTGTAATCAGAACACTTTGCATGTAAAAATATTTGAAAAAACTGCCCGAAAAATTTTGCAGAAATAGGCTTATTACTATCTTTGCAATCCCAAAACGGAACACTCCTCCTTAGCTCAGTTGGTTAGAGCACCTGACTGTTAATCAGGGGGTCTCAGGTTCAAGTCCTGAAGGGGGAGCAAAAAAGACCAACAACATTGTTGGTCTTTTTTATTTTCACCCAAACACATTATGATAGATTATTTTTAAAATAAAATTTGGTTAACACAAAACAACTACTATCTTTGCAATCCCAAAACGGAAATACTCCTCCTTAGCTCAGTTGGTTAGAGCACCTGACTGTTAATCAGGGGGTCTCAGGTTCAAGTCCTGAAGGGGGAGCAAAAAGACCAACAACATCGTTGGTCTTTTTTATTTTTGCATTACTCTATATCACACCTACTATTTAGAAAATTGTATTTATTCTGGTAACATACATACTACAAAATGAAAAATATACTTATAAAGCTATGGATAGTTATAGTATCTATAACCTTACTAAACTCTTGCAGAGAAGATGATATTAGTGGCATTATAAAGTACTGTAACGAAACCAATACCAAGCTGTCATCCTACAAATCAAAAACTATTGATCTTGCAGGTCTTATTTCTCAAAACGGGACACTCACAGGATATTTCGACAAGGAAAACAATCTAACAATGGTATCTATATCTACCTTCACAGATACCGGCCGGAATATAGCATCTTATTATTTTGAAAATGAAAAACTAATATGTGCCATAAATAATGAGTTTAAATACAACAAACCTGCTTACATGACGGAGGAACTAGCAAAAAAGGTGGGTGATTCAGTTTGGTATGACGATAGTAAAACCAAACAATACATCTCTAAATATTACTTCTATAACGATAAACTAGTTAAATGGATTGATACCGACGGGAAAGAAGTGTCATCCAAACACAAAAAGTTCGATTATCAGAACGCAGTTATGTACCAAGATGGAATTAAGCTAGTAAAAATGTTTAAAGAGCAATTATAGAGTAAGCTAGCTATTTTACTAGGAAAGCTCTATCATCTTATTTATGAATATATCTATTTCTGCTTTTGTGTTATGTTTAGAAAATGAGACCCTAATAGGCACTACCCTAACCGCATTTTCTCCATATAATGCTTCAATTACATGACTTTGCCCTACTGAACCACTGGTACATGCGCTTCCCCCGCTAATGCATATACCGGCCATATCTAAACTAAACATTAGCATTTCTGATTTTTCATTTAGTGGAACATTTAAACTAACTACAGTATACAAAGATTGCCCTTCAGGATCTCCATTAAATGATACATGGGGTAGCTTACTTTTTACTTCAGCTATCATATAGGCTTTTAATTCATTGATATAGTTACTATCATTTGATAAATTATCTACAGATAGCTGTAGAGCTTTAGCATAACCAACTATACCGTAAATATTTTCAGTACCGGCTCTCATATTGCGCTCTTGCGCCCCACCGTTAATTAGGGGATGAATCTTCACATCCTCATTTACATATATTATGCCTGTTCCTTTAGGCCCATGAAACTTGTGTCCGGTTGAACTGGCAAAATGTGCTTTTATTTTTTTTAGATCAAGTTGATAATGTCCAATAGTCTGTACCATATCAGTATGAAAAATTGCAGAATATTTTTCGCATATATTCCCAATCCATTCAACATCTGTAATATTTCCTATTTCATTGTTACCGTGCATTAATGTCACTAAGCACTTATCATCAGATGTTGATATTAAATGCTCTAAATGTATGTAGTCTATCCTTCCTTTATTATCTAGGTTTACATAACTTAGTTTTAAATTTTTAGATTTTGCCAAAAATTGTGCAGTATGCAAAGTGGCATGATGCTCAATTTTAGATGTAATAATGTGCTTACAACCTAAATCCTCAACGGCTGCTCTTAATGCCATATTAGTACTTTCAGTTGCACCAGAAGTAAAAAAGATTTCAGACGGATGAACGTATAAAATTTTTGCTACAGATTTTCTAGCGTTTTCAACTGCAAGTCTAGTTTCTCTACCATATGAATAAATAGAAGATGGATTGCCAAATTTATCTGTTAAATAAGGCATCATAGCTTGCAAAACACTTTCATCTAGTGATGTAGTGGCAGCGTTATCAAAATATATTCTATTATTCATTATTTATAGATTTAAAACAAATTATGCTGATTACGGCAAATACAATACACCACTATGGTCAAGTAATAATACTTCCTCGTCAACCATTTGGCGAATCTTTGCTAATACATCTTTTTTATACTCTTGAGGAAATAGCTGAACTATATCTTGTATAGTTTGAGTAGTTACCTCCAACTTCTTCAAAACTATCTCTTTAAATGACTTATACTCCAAGGGCTCTATGTCTCTTGCCTTACATACATCACAATGCCCGCAATTACCATCCACTGTTTCACCAAAATACTCAAGTAAAATTCTTTCTCTACATATAGTATTATTTTTTAGGAAGGCTATCATTTTTTCAATTCTATCTTCATATCTAGATTTTAACAACAGAATTTTCCTTGTATCTATAATCAAATGTTTACTATCTACTCGGTAATGATGGAAAAATAGTTGAGGCCCTTCACTTGATTTTTTATAATTAATAATACCTAATTGATGTAATTGTTCTAAACAATGTATTAGCCTGTCTGCACTCATTTTAAAATGTTTAGCCAATACATATTCTCTAATGTGAGTAGGATAATAATAAATACTACTAAACTGTCTTAGCAAACCAACTGCCACATAGCCAAGTTCATTATGTGCTGCTACTAGCTCATCAACCACATGCCTATCTGCTACAAATTCAATTAAACTCGAAAATGAAACTGTTTCACTAAGTGTCCAAAGGCCTTCTCTTTCTAATAATTTAAGTGCTGGCAATGCCTCAGCAAGCTTGTATGAAAACTTTTGACAAAAATCAGAAATATCAAACGAGTAATATTCGTAGGGTTCAGTGCCTATTGGTATTTGCAAATACTCTACTACCGACTGATATACAGACCTTAAATAATCAATTTCAGGAAAGTTAATCGCAATACTCGCCCTTAGTCTAGTAATATCTGTTTCATTAAATAAAGTAATTACCGTGGAGGCTTTACCATCACGCCCGGCTCTACCAGCTTCTTGGTACCAAGACTCCATTTGTTCAGGTGCGTCATAATGCAATACTAACCTTACATCCGGTTTATCAATACCCATTCCAAATGCAGTGGTAGCGCATATAACATTTGATTCATTGGTAAGCCATTGCTTTTGTGCTTCTCTTCTTTTATTTTTCTCAAGCCCTGCATGATAAACACATGCTTTAATACCTGTATGTCTTAGCTGTTCTGCTGCTCTTTCTGCATTCTTGCGACTTCTGGTATACACTATGGCACTTCCATCTACAATGGAACCAACCAATTCAGAAGATTTTGCTTCTGTATATCTAATATCATAAAACAAATTATTCCTAGAAAAACTGTATTTATATACAGTAACATTTTTCATAGATAATTTGGATAGAATGTCACTTTGCATATCAGGCGTTGCCGATGCTGTTAGTGCAATCATAGGTACATCAGAATATATCTCTCTAAGTTCTGAAATTTTCAAATAGTCAGGTCTGAAATCATAGCCCCATTGCGATACGCAATGGGCCTCATCAATAGCTATCATGCTAACAGGTATACCGTATGCATAATCATTAAACTGATAAGTTCTTATTCTTTCCGGGGATATATATAATAGTTTTATCTCTTCTCTTTGTGCTTTCTCCAATACCTCTTTTACTTCCTTGTAATGCATACCAGCATAAATACATGCTGCAGGTATTCCTTTTTGCTCAAGTTGATGTACTTGATCTTGCATTAAAGCTATTAATGGCGAGATAACAATACAGACACCATCAAGTAATAGTGCAGGTATTTGAAAACAAACAGACTTTCCTCCTCCAGTAGGTAGTAACGCTAAAACATCTTTACCTTGAATAATATCTGCAATAATTTCTTCTTGTAATGGTCTAAAGTTAGCATGCCCCCAATATTGCAGTAATATATCACTTGGACTTGTCATATAATGATTATAACTGAGATCCAAATTTTTTAAGCTCAAAAACCGGTTTTAAAGCATTATTCCAAAGTTGAATTTTCATATTCTTATCTTGTTGCAAATGATTTAGGGAAACAGTTGGTATCCACAACTTACCATCATAGTTATTTACTTCATTAAGTTTAAACAAAACAGAAATACCTAAATCTGATTGATGGATATTAAATAACAAAACAATATTAGGTTGCAATTTATTTTTCAATTGCATCCACCCTACCGCTTCATTATCTCTCATTTTTAACAAATGATATTGGGTGGGGCTTAACTTACAGCCAGATGCTAACAAACTAAACAACTGATTCTCTTCTGGAGCACCATTTTCAAAATAGCTACTAATTACTAATACAGGTCTAGACTCCCACCCAGATGTACTTTCAGGCATCTGCCAGAATACATCAAATCCGTCTGATACAATTGGAGTATTAATAATAGAAGTAGCTTGCTCTAACATGAAAGACTAAACTTTGAGAAATGAATTAATAAACCATAATACACCAGTACATAATACTGTTAATCAATATATTTAGGTTTAAGAAAAAATGTTGTTTCTTTGCGCAAATTTAATCGTTTTAAAAGTAACAAAAACTAATTTATCATGGGTGTTTCTACATTAGACATCAGCATTAAAAAGGTAACTAACAGCCGTGTTAATCAAGTAGATTTTAACAACATACAGTTTGGTAAAATTTATTCTGACCACATGTTAATTGCCTATTATGAGAACGGAGATTGGAAACAACCCGAAATAATGCCTTTCGATGATTTAAAATTTAGCCCCGCTACTACTTTTATGCATTATGGTCAGGCTATTTTCGAAGGTATTAAAGCTTACAAAGACCCTAATGGCAACCCATTGATTTTCCGTCCGCATGATAACTGGAAAAGGATGAACCGTTCTGCAAATAGAATGGCTATGCCTGATGTGCCTGAGTCAATATTTATAGATGGACTAAAACAGTTAATAGATTTAGATAAAAACTGGATACCAACTAGTGAAGATACTTCATTATACATAAGACCATTTATGGTAGCAATAGATGAATTTATAGGCGTAAAACCTGCTGAGAAATTCATGTTTATTATCATTACTAGCCCTGCTGGTCCTTATTATAGTAATCCTGTTAATATATATGTTCAAGACCAATATGTTAGGGCATTCCCAGGTGGCATTGGTTACACAAAAGCTGCCGGTAATTATGGTATGAGCATGTATCCTACTCAAGAAATTAGAAAGATGGGGTATGACCAAATACTATGGACTGATGGATTTGAGCATAAATATGTGCAAGAAATAGGAACTATGAATGTGTTTTTTGTTTTGGGTGATACAGTAGTAACACCAGATATTAAACAAGATACAATTTTAGCAGGTGTTACGAGAGATAGCGTTTTAACGCTATTGAGAGAAAAAGGTATGAAAGTAGAAGAAAGACCTTTAAGTATTGATGAAATAGCAGAAGCATATAAAAATGGACAATTGAAAGAAGCATTTGGTACTGGTACTGCTGCTTCTATTGCTCCAATAGCATCGCTAACTTATCATGAAACTAAAATGGAGTTGCCTCCTGTAAGTAGTTGGGAAACAGCAAATTGGCTTAAAAAAGAATTAGCTAATATTCGTTATGGTATCATTCAAGATACTCACGGCTGGGTAGAAAGACCATAAAGTTGAGAACCTTTATAAAAATGAAAAGTGTCGGGAATACCGACACTTTTCATTTTATGTACTATTAGTAATTTATTCCTTTTTACCTTCTATGACTATTACTATTTCTCCTTTAGGAGGCTTAGCAGTGTAGTAAACCGCTAGTTCTGACAATGTACCCACCTTTGTTTCCTCAAACATTTTAGTAAGTTCTCTGCAAACGGCAGCTTTTCTATCCGCCCCCCAATACTCCGCCATCTCTGTCAAAGTTTTTACCAGCCTATGTGGAGACTCATAAAGAATAATGGTTCTAGGTTCATCCTTAAGCGATGTAAAAAAAGTTTGTCTTCCTTTTTTTATAGGTGGAAAACCCTCAAATGCAAAACTATTACTTGGAATACCAGACTGCACTAGTGCCGGAACAAATGCTGTTGCACCCGGCAAACAATGAACTACGACATCTGCCTGTATACATGCACGCACCAATAGAAATCCAGGATCAGATATTCCCGGTGTACCAGCATCGGTAATTAATGCAAATGTTTTACCCGAAGCCATTTGCTCTACCAAATGCTCTACCACCTTATGTTCGTTATGCTGATGGTATGGCGTTAATGGTTTATGAATCTGATAATGCTTCAGCAATATGCCACTTGTACGTGTATCTTCACATAGAATACAATCTGCATTCTTTAGTATTTCTACAGCACGATAAGTAATATCACCTAAATTCCCTATAGGAGAAGGTACTAAGTATAACGGCATATATAAAAAAATTAGGGTAGCAGTATAAATAATACTGCTACCATATAAATATTAGACAAATACTATCCTTCAGAAATAGTACACTCAAAAGACTCCATTACCTGATTAGCTAACAGCTTTTTACAAGCCTCATTGGCTATAGCTAGAGCATCTTCTTTAGTATTTGCATTTATTTGTAGTGTTACATGCTTTCCTACTCTTACGTCTTGAACTTGTATTAAACCCAAATTATGTAAACTATTGTTTACAGCTTTACCTTGAGGATCCAAAAGTTCTTTTAACGGCATGATGTTGATGTGCGCAGTGTATTTCATTATATATAGATATTGCTATGCTAAATTTTCTTTTGTTGATGGGTGCTTATATACCAATGACAAAATAACATAAAGTAAAAATGCGAATGGTATAACTGCAACTTTCAGTATTGGAACTAAAGCTAGTGACGAAACAATTATCAACAATTGTGGCCACATATAAGCTAATCCCTTACCAGAAGGTATCATCTTAAAGAACTTAACCTTACTTACCATTAACCAGCAGCATAGTGCAATTAGAAAATATAGCACCCATTTATTATGTACATAGGTATATATATTCAGAGGGTTTGTCCATACTATAGCAGGTAAAGAACCAATAAATATTCCCACGGCAGGCGTTGGCATTCCAATGAAATAACTTTTTTGTTCTGATGCCGTAACGTTGAATTTTGCTAAACGTAAAGCTGCAAAACATGCTATAAGAAAAGCAGGAAGTAAACCTATGATACTGGCATCAACAGCATCTCGCTGCTCCATAGATGCATCCCACAAGAACTTATACATTATGACTGCGGGTGCAACACCAAATGAAACCACATCAGCAAGTGAATCTAAATCTTTACCTATTGGTGAAAATACTTTTAAAGCTCTAGCTGTAAAACCATCTAGCATGTCGCACAATGCAGCAATAGCAATAAAAATACTACCCATGTAAAACTGCTCAGTACGTATAACCCACTGTAACGAATGATTATTTATATCTGCGTAAACAAACGGTTGGGCTGTAAGCATATATACAATAGCCATACACCCGCAAAAGAGATTGCCAAGCGTTAATAGATTAGGCAAGTGCTTCATAATTGTGTCAAAAATACACATTAAGACCAATAAACAAGAATCTCAGAAGCTGGCTTTTCAACATTTTAAACACATAATATAATATTAGTGTTATCAAAAGGGTTAACTATAGCTAGTATTTGTATTTTTACCAGCAAACTCCCTTTTCAAAATAGTATTATGTCGAAACAACAGTCAGCAACTTTGCCAAACAGTCAAGAACAATCTACCATATCAGCCATATGGGATAAAATGTTACCGTTAAGTTGGCTAGCAATATTTATTTTAATGACTGTAATGAGTTTTAAATATGGTATATCTGGCGACGAAGTAGACATGAATGAATATGGCAAGGCAATATTAAAATACTTTACTTCTTTTGGCAGCGACCAAACAGTATTTAATATGCCAAAGGAGTTTGACAGAGATGGAGTGATTCAATACTATGGCGGCTTTTTTGATTTAATATGTGCTATTGTCAATAAATTTTCTCCACTAGAAGAATATACTACTAGACATATACTAAATGCTTGGGCGGGCTTTGTAGCAATTTTTTTCGCATCAAAAATAACAGGGAAACTACTAGGTAAGCAAGCGGCAGTATTTTGTAGTTGGTTGATGTTCCTTTCTCCTTTTTTTCTGGGACATGCAATGAATAATCCTAAAGATGTGCCTTTTGCTACTGCATATATTGCAGCTATATATTTCACTATCAATTTTTTCGAACACTTACCTAAACCTAAAATAAAAGATTACATAGCTCTTATATTATCATTTGGCATAACTATAGACATACGGGTTGGCGGTATACTTTTAATACCTTATTTATTTGTTTTTGCTGCAATATGGTATATTGTAAAATCTTGGTTTCAAAGTGAGACTGTTGAAATAAAAAACTTTTTAAAACCACTTGGCATAGCGGCTATATTAGGATACTTAGCAGGAAGTATTTTTTGGCCTTATGGGCAAAAGAACCCAATATCAAATCCGCTAACTGCACTTAGTGAAATGAGTAATTTCAAGGTAAGTATACTACAGCTTTATGAGGGAACAAAAGTACCCTCTAGCGAATTACCAGGAAACTATCTTATAAAAACATTCAGCATGACAAATACATATGCTGTATTAATAGGTCTTATTCTTGGCTTTGTTTTAGTTTTTGGTCAGTTTAAGAAAAAGTATGCTCCTACTCTATTATTCGTTCTATTTACTGGTTTATTCCCAATAGTATATATAATGTATAGCAAAGCTAATGTATACCACAGTTGGAGACATGTTACCTTTGCATTCCCATCATTAGCCATTTTTGCAACTTTTGGCTGGCATGCATTATCTGAAAGGCTGAATGCATCAAAATTCAAATACGGTATGGCTATAGCTGCCCTTACTTTATTAGAACCTATTTATTTTATTTCTTCAAGCTTCCCCAATACAGTTTGTTACTATAATCAATTGGCAGGTGGTGTAAAGGGTGCCTACACCAACTATGAAATGGATTATTATTATAATAGTGTAAAACAATGCGTTGATTGGTTTAAAACCAATGAACTACCTAAAGTAAAACAAGGAGATAGCGTAACTATTGCAAGTAATGCAGCCCACTTACTTCTACAATATTTTAAAGACAATAAAAATGTAAAAATAGCATATGTAAGATACCCTGAGAGAAACCAAAAAAACTGGGACTATTCAATCTTTCATATAGCTTTAATTCCAGATCAGGAAATCAAAGCCAAAACATGGATTTCAAAAAGCGTATTATTTGAATCTCAAATAGATGGTTGTGGATTATCAGCACTAAGCAAAAGACCTTCTTACGATGACATTAAAGGATTTGAGGCTTTACAAGCTAATAAAGTAGACACCGCACTAAATTATTTTAATAGCTATTTGAGAGTAGACCCTAATAATGTGAGCATGCTAAATATTATGGCGAATATTTATCATCAAATGCAGCGAGATGATATAGCATCCCAATACAATAATCAGCTAAATAAGCTATTGCAAGAAGCAGAATAACTATATAAAAAAATAGATAGCACACATTGATGTCGGTTTAGACTAAACTATTTATCCACAAATGTGCAAAATGATGTGAATAACTTGTGTATTATACACTTTGCTATTTTATTTTGTAAGATGTAAGATTAGATTTGTATTGCAATGATAAGTCTGAGTTGTGCTTAGCATTACAATCCCTCTTTTTACAACTCTACTACTTACCCATTGCTTAGCTAAAAATATTAGTATAAGCACAAGTAATGATTAGACATTTTAGACAGGTAATAATATTATTGTCTCTTTTATTTATAACATCCAAAGATGCTTTGGCGCAAGAGTCCATGCTGCCTGAAGTATCTTACAGTTATTTAGAACAATTGATAAATATTGCCAAAGCCAATTATCCCAAAATGCGCCAATATAATAGGCGTATAAAAATTGCAGAAATTGGTGTTCAAAAAGCTAAATTATCATGGTTTGATATTGTTACGCTTACATATTTGTATAGCCCAACAAATTCTACTACTACAGTTAACCCAACCTATTCAAGTGGTTATCAAGTAGGTGCATATGTAAATATTGCCAGTCTGCTTCAGAAAAAACCGGCTATCAAACAGGCTCAAGAAGAATTGAAAATAGCTAAAGACATCTTCGACGAGTATAATTTGAATCTAGAGGCTGAGGTTAAGCAAAGGTATTTTAACTACATAAGAAATCTAACGATACTTAATATTCGCACTAAAAACGCTGAGGATGTTGAAAGTTCAGTAAAACAAATAAAATTTAAGTTTGAAAAAGGAGAAGAAACTTTAGAAAACTATAATAGAACACTGACACTTTATGCTAATGCACTTCAAACAAAAGTAGAAGCTGAGGGAGCTGTATTAGTATCTAAAACGGCATTGGAAGAATTACTAGGCGAAGATTTAGACCATGTAAAATCATCGGAATAATGGAGGTAACAAGATTTTTAAACGTACTTAGAAAGCATAAATACACGCTTATAGGTGTGCCTTTTCTGGTGGTTTGTATCACATTCGTATTAGTACGTAAACTACCTAATTCATATCTATCTAAAGCAACTATTTCGGCAGGATTAGTAGACCAATCGCAGCAGCTATTGGTTGATTTAGCTTCATTGCAAGAATCAAAAACAGACCAATCATTTAGCAACTTAATTCAAATGTTGCAAATGAAAAAGGTCTTTGACCAAGTATCTTATAGTTTAATTCTACATGATTTAACTGCGAAAGAATCATTTAGAAAACAAAGCAAACTAATTGGGGAGCTTAATAAAAGTGCTAAAGAACATGCCAAATCGGTATATGCAGATAAGTTAAGTAAAAGAGAGGGGCTTAACCTTAATGATCCTGACCAGAAAGGTTTAAATCTAGTAATAGAATCAATGGGATACGATTTAGGTACCCTTATGAAAACTATGAAAATGTATCGTGTAGATAAAAGCGATTTCATTATTATAGAGTTTGAATCAGAAAGTCCTGAATTATCAGCATATGTAGTTAATACGTTGTGTAAAGAATTTGTTGAATACTATAAATCAATAACTAAAGACAACGAATTAAAGTCTGTTAACTATCTTAATAATCTGTTAGCTGCTAAGAAAGATAGTCTAGAAAAAAGAATGGAAGGCTTGAAAAAGTTTAAAATTGAAAATAGAGTTTTAAACCTTGATGAGCAAACCAAAAGCTTGTATACACAAATTGCTGACTTAGAAAAGGAAATACAAACTACATCGAAAGATATTGATGCTAACTCAGGTGCATTACGCGATATAAATGACAATATTGTTTCAGATATCAATCATCAAGATTCTAAGCTTATTGCTTTAAACCAAGAGATAAGCCAAATTAAACAACAAATTGATGCACTGAACAAGCAATACATTAGTGGAGGATTTAAAAATGAAATAAAGCAAAGAATTGATTCTCTAAAAGATTTAAGAGACCTGAAACTAGCCCAAACAGCTGATAAAAGATTTAATCCCAGTAACAATAGTAGAGACTTAGTTGCTAATCAGCGACTGAATTTACAGGTTAATCAAGAGTTAGCTAAAAATGGCGTAACAGCACTGCGTAGAGAATACGATAAATTAAGTAAAAAACTTGATTCATTAGTACCTAGTGAGGCAGTAATACAGGCCTACCAAGGCGATATTGACTTGGCTAGTCAAGAGTATGTAGAAATATTAAAAAAGTACAACCAATCTAACCTAGAGTATAATTCCAGCTTCAAACTAAAAGTAATAGAATGGGCAATGCCTGGCTATAAGTTGCCATCTAAAAAACTTATGCTAGTAGGTCTTAGCGGGTTTACAAGCTTAATATTCTGTTTGTTAGTTTTATTTGTTCTGTTTTACTTAGACGACTCAATAAAAACACCTGACGAGCTAGCTGACAAAACTAAGTTGCCGGTACTAGGTTATCTACCTAAGTTGAAGAATATAGCTGAGCTAGACTTAAAAGAACTATGGGAAGGAAAAAATGAAAAAAGTGAGCTAAGCCTATATAAAAACAACTTAAGGTCTATTAGATACGAAATTGATTCTCAACAATATGGACCATGTGTTATTAATATAACTAGTCCTACGCCAGATGAGGGCAAAACCATGTTGGCAATGAGTCTAGCAAGTGCATTTCCACAAATAAAGAAACGAACATTGCTTATTGATGGAAATTTCAACAACCCATACATTACAGAAATTCTATCACCTCAATACTGCATAGAAGACTACTTAACGGGTAAAGCTACAATGCCTACTGCAAGTAAAGATAATGATGTAGTAGTACTAGGTAATTATGGTAAAGATGTTTCTCTCTTCGAGATAAATGATGAAGCCACTATAATTCAAAAAATACAAGAACTTAAAAAAGAGTTTGATGTAATTATTGTTGAATCTTCAAGCTTAGATACATTAAACAAGTCAAAAGAATGGAGCCATGTTGCTGATAAAGTAGTAGGAGTTTTTGAAAGCAATCGAGTTATTACTAATGAGGCCAACCATAATATTGAGTATCTACGCTCGTTAGAAAAAAAATATTTAGGATGGGTGATGAATAAACTTTCGGATGATGATAATACCGATGAGAAAAAGAAAAAATCGTTCTTCCGCAAAAAACCTAAAAAGAAAAAATAGATGGTAGTATTAAACTACATATGGATAGCTATACAGGTAATAATTGGGTACAACCTAGTATTACCTGTTGTGCTTTTTATATTATATCTGTTAATTCCTAAGAAAAAGTACCTTGGTGATTCGTCTGTTAAAGAAGCTGATTACGCTATAATTGTTACCGCATATGAGCAAACAACACTTATTCCTGCCGTTGTAGAATCAATTTTAAAATGTAATTACTCAAATTATATTGTTTACATAGTTGCAGACAAGTGTGATGTAAGTAATTTAAAATTCAACGACAGCAGAATAATTGTATTAAGACCACCGGAAACACTTGGCAGTAATACCCGCTCTCATTTTTATGCCATCAATAGATTTATAAGACCACATGAAAGACTTACTATAATAGATAGTGACAACTTAGTACATAAAGACTATTTTCTACATATCAATAGGATGTTTGATGCAGGTTTTATAGCTGTACAAGGTGTTAGAAAAGCTAAAAACCTTAATACTATGTATGCCTGCCTAGATGCAGCAAGAGATTTATACTATCACTTTTTTGATGGAGAAGTATTATTTCGCTTAGGGTCATCTGCTACATTGGCTGGCTCAGGTATGGCATTTACAGTGGCACTTTATAAAGAATGCTTAGAGCATTTAGACGTTACTGGTGCCGGATTTGATAAAGTATTACAAAAAGAAATAGTATTAAGAAAACATAGAATAGCATTTGTTGAAGAAGCTATTGTATACGATGAAAAAACTGCAGGTTCTGACCAATTGGTAAAACAAAGGGCAAGATGGATAAATACCTGGTTTCGTTATTTTGGTTTTGGGTTTAAAATATTAGGTAAAGGATTATCAAGCTTTAACTGGAATCAAATTCTTTTTAGTATTATTTTATTACGTCCTCCCCTATTTATGTTTTTGCTTGTATCTATATTTTTTACGGCAATCAATCTTTTACTAAATCCAATAGTAGCTCTTGTATGGATTTCTGGATTTGTTTTATTCGTTCTGGGGTTCTTTATAGGTATACTCCATGGCAAACCTGAACCCGAAATTTTACGTTCGCTTTGGGGTATTCCTAAGTTTATAAGTTTACAAGTATTGTCTTTAATAAAAAGCAAAAAAGCTAATCAAATTTCTGTAGCTACAAGGCATTTTGAAGATACTACTATTAATAAAATAAAAGACTAGCCATGCGTATCAATCCCAATATAAAGAAGGTAGAGCGCAAAATAATAACTGACCAAATGATTGTAAGTGGGTCTAAGTTTGCAGCTTTTCTTTTAGCATTTGCAACAGTGTTTGGCTTTTTTATCAAACTCCTATTTTTCTAATGCACAGTCAAGAATTTACTATTCCTGTTACCAACAATAAAAAAATTAGTCGTTTACAACGGCTGAAAGAAGTGTTTTTGGTAGAAAAGTATAGTAATCCTTGGGTAATGGGTGTTGTATCACTCATTTGTATAGCAATAAGCTTAATTATTGTAAAATCCGGATTAATAGGTGGTGTATTGTGTATAGCAGCCCTAATAGCATTACCAGCTTTATATACTATTATGGCCTACCCTAGAATAGGAATATTTCTATATCTAATTTTTGGCTACTTTATCATGTGGTTGTTCAAGCTTGGTGTCAATTTTCCATTAGGTACTCTAATGGATGGCATGCTAGTATTATTTATAATTGGGGTTCTTTTCAGGCAACATAAGTACAAAGATTGGAGTATGTTTAAAACTCCTATCAGTATTGTTATTTCTATTTGGTTGGTATATAACATTCTAGAAGTATTTAACCCCGCGGCCGAATCTAAAATGGCTTGGGTGTACACTGTGCGTACAGTAGCCTTTATAATGTTCGCTTACTTTATTTTTGTATACTATATTGACACTAAACTGTATATAAAACAAATACTAAAACTTTGGATAGCACTGGCTACTTTTGCCGCATTATATGCATTAAAACAAGAGTTTGTAGGCTTTTTTGGCTTTGAAGAAACTTATTTACACTCAGACCCAGGTATTGAATTACTACTTTTCATTGGTGGGGTATGGCGTAAATTTTCAATCTTCTCTGATCCGGTTGCTTTTTCATACAACATGATTACAGCCAGTTTAATGACAATAGGCTTATTAACATCTGTAAAAACACGTTGGAAGCAAATAGTTCTCTTATTATTGGTACTCATTTTTATATGGGCTATGCTGTATTCTGGTACTCGTGGTGCATATGTACTATTACCGGCCTCATTAATAATGTTTGTAATTCTTAAGTTCAATAGAACATTAATGATACTGTCTATTGTTTTAGGTATTGCACTCGGAGCTATAGTTTTAATGCCTACCTCCAACTACACAATACTACGTTTTCAATCTGCATTTAAACCATCAGACGATGCCTCTTTCAACTTAAGAAAGATGAATCAAAAACGCATACAGCCTTACATTCAATCTCACCCTTTAGGTGGAGGTCTTGGTTCTACAGGAGAATGGGGTAAAAAGTTTGCTCCCAACTCCTATCTAGCTCATTTTCCACCTGATAGTGGTTATGTAAGAGTAGCAGTGGAAATGGGATGGTTAGGTTTATTACTATTTTGCATTTTTATGTTCACTGCATTAGCTACGGGCATTATATCTTACTATAAAATAAAAGACCCCGAACTTAAGTCCTACTGTTTGGGTATGATACTCGTTGTTTTTGCTCTCAATTTTGGCAACTACCCACAAGAAGCTCTAGTGCAATATCCATCTAATGTTTATTTTTATTTAGCTTTAGCTATTATTACTGTCTCTTACAGGATAGATAAACATCAAAACAACGCCATTAATGCCCGCTAATTCGCTTATAACCAGTAGAGATATTGTTATAGTTGGCCAACAACCTTGGGATACTTCTATAGGAAGTAATTGCAAGAATATTGCAGTTGAATTTGCTAAACATAACAGGGTTCTTTATGTAAATAGCGCATTAGACAGGATTTCTGCTATCAGAAATAAAGAAGATGATAAAATTAGCAAAAGGCTAAATGTTATTAATGGTAAAGAGAATGGATTAATAACCTTAGATAAAAATCTATGGAACCTATACCCCAATGTAATAATAGAGTCTGCAAACTGGATAAAAATTCATAGCGTTTTTAATATCCTAAACAAACGTAACAATAGACTTTTTGCCACTTCAATAAATAAAGCAATCAAATCATTAGGCTTTAAAAACTTTATCCTTTTTAACGATAACGATATGTTTCGTTCTTTTTACCTAAAGGAATTTTTAAAACCTAAAGTAAGTATTTACTATTCCAGAGATTATATGTTAGGTGTAGACTACTGGAAGTATCATGGAGAAAAGCTTGAACCTCAGCTAATTGCAAAAAGTGACTTATGTGTCGCTAACTCTACTTACTTGGCATCTTTTTGTAAAAAATACAACCCAAAGTCATTCTATGTTGGGCAAGGATGTGACTTAGAATTATACACGTCTCATTCAAAAGCAGACATTGCAAATGATATGAAAACCTTTAACCAACCTGTAATAGGTTACGTAGGTGCACTACAAAGCATACGGTTAGACGTTGAACTTTTAATCACAATAGCAAGTGCTAGAAAAGACTGGACATTTGTGTTTGTAGGGCCTGAAGATGAAGTATTTAAAAGTAGTCAATTACATCATCTTTCAAATGTTCATTTTCTTGGCAGCAGGAAACCGGAGGATCTGCCTAGCTATATTAATGCTTTTGATGTGTGCCTTAATCCTCAGATAGTCAATGAGATAACTATTGGTAATTATCCTAGAAAAATTGACGAGTATCTTGCTATGGGCAAGCCAGTGGTTGCGACCAAAACTGAGGCTATGAGTATATTTGAACCATATACTTATTTAGCCACAAATGCCGATGAATATTTGCAACTAATAGAAAAAGCTCTATTAGAAAACAACATTCAAAAAGAAAAAGAGAGAACTTATTTTGCTGCACAACACACCTGGGAAAATAATGTTGCCGAAATATATAAGGCAATTAAAGAAGTAGATAATACTTTCTAATATCAATTCTATAGTACTCATACAACTTATCCAAAAATTAATGCGGGGCAAATACCCCGCATTAATTAAATAATAGTACTCATAATACTATATTATAAATTACCTCTCTTAGCTTGTTCTCTTTCAATAGACTCGAATAATGCTTTGAAATTACCCGCGCCAAAACTCTTAGCACCCTTACGTTGGATAATTTCAAAGAATAATGTTGGACGATCCTCAACTGGTTTAGTAAACAACTGAAGCAAATAGCCTTCTTCATCGCAGTCTACAAGTATACCAAGCTCTTGAAGTGGCGCTAAATCTTCATCTATTTTTCCAACTCTATTGATTAAGTCTTCATAATATGCTGTTGGCGGTGCATCTAGAAACTCTACACCTCTAGCTTTTAAAGCTCTTACAGTAGCAACAATGTCACTAGTAGCTACTGCAATATGTTGCACACCTTCGCCCTCATAAAACTCTAAATACTCTTCAATTTGAGATTTTTTCTTTCCTTCAGCTGGCTCGTTAATTGGGAATTTCACATAACCGTTACCATTACTCATTACCTTACTCATAAGAGCCGAGTACTCAGTATTAATTTGTTTATCGTCAAAAGACAATATGTTTACAAAACCCATAACATCTTCATACCACTGCATAGTAGGATTCATTCTATTCCAACCTACGTTACCCACACAATGGTCAACATATAATAGACCAACATCAGTAGGATTATAATCGGATTTCCAAGGCTGGTAGCCTGGCATAAATGTTCCTTTATAGTTAGTACGTTCTACAAATAAGTGAACTGTTTCGCCATACGTATATATTCCTGATAATTTCACTTCACCATGCTCATCAGTTAGAGTAGTAGGCTCCATGTAAGACTTAGCACCACGTTCAGTTGTTTCTTTATAAGCTCCGTAAGCATCGTCTACCCATAAAGCTAAAATCTTAACACCATCACCATGCTTAGCTATATGTTGTGTTATAGGATTATCAGATTTTAAAGGCGTAGTTAATACTAACCTTATTTTACCTTGTTGTAGTACATAAGAAGCTCTATCTTTTATACCTGTTTCAGGACCAGCATAAGCTAATGATTGAAAACCAAAAGCAGTTTTATAATAGTGAGCAGCTTGTTTAGCATTACCTACATAAAATTCAATGTGGTCTGTACCGTTAATTGGCAAAAAATCTTGAGCCAATTTCATTTTATCGCTAATTGTTAGTGTTTGCATATTTTAAGAAGTTGTAGTTAAGTGAAATAAATAAAAATACATGTTCTAAATTATTACAAACAACTACTCCACTCTGCCATAGCAGAAGTACGTAACATCTCTTTTAACAAAACATACCCCATTATAAGTAATACGATTAATCTACCCAACTAGTTATATAACTATGATCTTCAATACCTACAGCATCAACCGACATCTTTAGTGGATAAAAAGTATCTACCATTACTGCTAATTCTTTCGTTTCTTTAGCTCCTATACTTTTCTCAACAGCTCCCGGATGTGGACCGTGAGGTATACCAGCAGGGTGTAAAGTTATCATCCCTCTTTCCACATGCTTACGACTCATAAAATCACCATCCACATAGTACAATACCTCGTCACTATCTATATTACTATGATTATAAGGAGCCGGTATAGCAAGCGGGTGATAATCAAACAAGCGTGGTACAAATGAGCATATAACAAAGTTATGCGCATCAAATGTTTGATGAACTGGTGGTGGCTGGTGAACACGACCTGTTATGGGTTCAAAATCATGTATACTTAGTGCATATGGATATTCACAACCATCCCAACCCACTACATCGAAAGGATGGGAACCATACCAAATAGGATACATCAACCCTTTCTTTTTCACATATATTAAAAATTCGCCTTTTTCATCAATTGTTTCCAAATCAATAGGCTTTCTAATATCTCTCTCGCAATATGGCGAATGTTCTAACAATTGTCCATATTTACTTAAATACCTTTTAGGTGGCACTACAGGGCTGAAAGACTCAACTATAAATAGTCTGTTTTCTTCTGTTTCAAAGTGTATTTGATATATAGTACCTCTTGGAATCACAAGATAATCGCCATACCCAAATGGCAATTTACCATATTGTGTTTTCAACACGCCTTTACCTTCATGTACAAAAATCACCTCATCAGTATCGGCATTTTTATAAAATACATTTCCTGACAATCCCTCTTGTGGTGCAGCAAGTGTTATATGCACATCATTATTAAATAGAACTACTTTTCTACTCTTTATGTAGTCCTTCTCAGGTGTTACTTTAAACCCTTTGAAACAACGATGTTTTAGTATATTATCAGTAGCTGCCTTTGGAGAAACATCAACCGGTTCTTCCGTTTTTGTTATTAATGTTGGCGGATATAAATGGTACAGCAAGGAATAATTAGACGAGAATCCTTCCGTACTGAACAACTGTTCAGAGTATAAACCACCATCCGGTTTACGGAACTGCACATGACGTTTACTAGGAATACTTCCCAGTGAGTAGTAATGAGGCATATTGTGAGCGAATGTTTTTTCAAAAATACAATAATAATTTGGGCTTATATAGCTTACTTAGCCTAAAAAATTCTATAAACTTATTCTGTTTTCACATTCGGGAATTTATACATTACCTGAGGTACAATTACAGTTTTCAACATCACATTTGTTAACTTTGCAGGCTCATTCATGCAGCAACAGTTTACTATAGCACTGGTTGGTAATCCTAATAGCGGAAAAAGCTCTTTGTTTAATGCCCTTACCGGCCTTAATCAGAAAGTAGGTAATTTTCCTGGAGTAACTGTAGATAAAAAAACTGGGGTATCAAAAATATCAGACACACTCACTGCTCATATCATAGACCTACCGGGCACTTATAGTTTATATCCTAAAAGTGCTGACGAACAGGTAACTTATGAAGTTTTACTAAACCAAAAAAATAGCGAAAGACCCAAGCAAATTGTTGTTATAGCTGATGCTTCTAACCTGAAAAGGAACCTCCTTTTTTGTTCACAGATTATTGATTTAAAGATTCCGGTAGTTATAGCGCTTACCATGATGGACATAGCTAAGCAAAAAGGCATAGTT
>CAYWUY010000012.1:0-53316 GCA_964461535.1 uncultured Flavipsychrobacter sp. | reverse complement strand
GACCATTATAAAAGGTTTAAAACTGTAATAAAAATATTTTCTACTGGAATTTTATGGTCGATTTTGTTAGCTTGAAATCAGGGTTATAAGTATGCATTAGCTTAGAAAGATATAGCCAATGATTTCTATCTGCAATCTTAGGACCTAGCACCACCTCTACTAAATGATTACGAGGATCTTTATTAGACTCAATATACAACTTCTTAGGAAACTGGGTTTCATCAATTTTCACAATCGAATCTGTAGCTTCAGCATATTGAATAACCCTATATTCATTTTCAAAACTATAGTCAGAAGACTTAAAGAGATAATTGACTTGACTAACTATATCAAAAACTACCTTCTCTAAATCACTTTTCAATTCAGAATCCTTTATTGAGTCAAGCACTTTAAAATATTTGTTGCAATGCATTTTCAAACTGCTCATGCAATCTTCTATTTCTTTTTTTTCTTGTTCTAGAGCGTTAACTACCTCATATTGCTTATTAAGATAATAGACTTTAAACAACGATTGATTATGGCGATTTTCTGTTCTACTTGCAATTCTATTACTCAATATTATATCATAAGATTTTCGATAATTAAAGTAAGTAGTTTCCTTATCGAAATAATCAACTCTCATTACCATACATGCACCCGCTGCATCTACACCATTATCACCTTTTCCATAAGTACGCCACATTTGTAAAGAGTCTTTATTTTGTAAACTGTCTGTAGCTGGTAAAAAACTACCTAAGTAAACATTACAATCACTATCCTCTCTATACTTAATAATATTTTGCAACCTATCTTCACCTTCAACAACACTACCACCAAATAAAAAACCATGTATAATAGTACCTTCTTCGGGATCATTCATGGAAGATGCGTTATAATATATTAATCTAGACTGTGAGTTAGAACCGATAATCTTGTCGACAACTGATAATTTCGTGTAATGAGCAATATACATTGGAGGAGCAAAACATGATATTTGCTTTAAATCTTCTACGAGACCCTCGATTTTAGAAATCAAACTTTTTATAAGAATTTTTATATCTATATTTTCTATTCTAGATATAATTCTTAGAAAATACTTTCCAAATGCTTGACTAAATGGAGTTATTTTAATTCGTCTGTTCAATAAAATTTCATTGTAGAAAATATATTTTTCACATAATGCTATAACGTAATCACTTTGTATTTTACCTGTATAAATTAAATTATACGCTTTACAAAAGTAATCGTATGAATTATTATATTTTCCTATTTTAAAATACAGTAATGCTAAATTTACATTTGCAACCAATGAATCATTTTCTATTTCTAATATTTTTCTGTAAGAGTCTAGAGCTTCTTGTGTTCTATCTAGTTTTTCTAGTAAAATCCCGAACCAATTAAAGAATTCAGCATTGTTACTGTAGTAATCTTTGATATTATCTAGAAGTTCTAAAGATCTTGCGTACTTTCTTAAATAATAATAATTCATTGCCATTGAATACTTACATTCAGCAATTTTATCCGTATTATGAAAAATTTCTTGTGTTACTTTTTCAGCCTCTTCATAACCAAAGTATTGAAACAGTAAGGATGCATATAGTTTATTTAAATTAACATTATTAGATAGTCTATTAACGTAACTATCATATATCAATTTGGCTTTTTCAATTCTACCATATTCAAAATATAAGCGAAAAATTTCTTCAATTATTTTAGGGCTATTTTGAATAGCGTAAGCTTCATTTAAATAAGCTAATGCACTATCAAAGTCATTTGACTTTTTACTCAGAGAGAAAAGTTCTATGTAAAGGATTTCAAGACTATTCTTATCAAGTTTCTCTTCTTTAGAACCTTTTTTGGCACTTTCTTTAGTAATATTCGCAGCTTCATTCAAGTCTAAAAGAGCCATTTGAGTATTATTTAGCAGCAGCCAACATTTACCTCTCATATAAAAATTCAGTAAATAAACCCCTAGTTTTATCGACACGTTGAGGTAGTTAATAGCATCTTCAATATATCTCTTATGTAAATTCACATCGTAACCCATATGATATATTGAATATATAGCAGCACTCTTATCACAGTACAGCATACTATCATTATATTGTATCAACAAATCATCTGTCAATAATTTAATTACATCATGATACTTGCCCTCTCCCATCAATTGAGCAACTCGACGTTTCAAATTTTCAATTCTTTCCATAGCAACCAATTTTACCTTTAACTAATTTGTTTGTGTAGCACACTAACCAAATTTGACGCCAGCATAAACTGCATGAATGCACTACTATTCATTCAAAAATACAAATACTATAACGCTTAATAGAGAAGAGTTATTAATTTGTATAATCAACCATTTATTTTAACACTACCCTCAAATAACTATAATAAAAAAACTAGCAGCACCGATTTATAACCATAAACCGAAACTGCTAGTACTTAATCTTTATCAAGATACCGCCTTACTTCTTCTGCCCCAAAAATTCTTGTGCCTTCTGGTGGTCAAAGGCTGCCCTTTCCGGCTGGCCGGTAGCCATATACAAGTCGCCCCTATTACTGTAAGCGTTGGCATGGTTGGGCTCTAGCTGTATAGCATAGCTATAGTTATCTATAGCATCTTGATGCTGCCCTAGGTAAGCAAGTGCATTAGCTCGGTTGTAGTAATATTTATACTGGTTTTTATTAATAGCTATTGCACTATTATAATCATACACCGCCTCGGCATATCTACGCATTTGGTAGTAAGCATTAGCTCTGTTAAAGTAGTAATTATCATCAGTATTACACTGCTGTATAGCTACAGTATATAAGGGTAGCGCCTTATCATATTCACCTACAGCAGCTATAAAGTAAGCCAAATTATGGAAGGCCATATGATTCTCCGGATCTAGCTCTATTGCCTTCTGACAGTCTGCTATGGCCTTACTTCTATCTCCCTTACCAAAGTAAGCATTAGCCCTATGGTAGTGCGCCATAGACATATCTGGTTGTAAGCCTATTACTCTAGTCATATCCTTTACCACCATATCTAACTTACCTAACCTGTAGGCTACTATACCTCTATTGTAGGCAGCTTCTAAAAAATTATCGTCTAAAAACAAGGCCATATTATAGTCGTCTAGCGCCGCATCAAGCTCACCCATCTTTTCTAAAACTGTACCTCTATTAAAGAAAGGGATAGGATGTGTAGGCACTAGGGCTATAGCTACAGTAAAATCTTCCTCTGCATTTTCCAACTCACCTTTCAATTCCCATACATGCCCCCTGTATATATACGCATGCAGATAATTAGGATTGTACTCTATGGCCTTAGTATAATCTGATACAGCTTTATCTAAATCGCCTACTGCCTCGTAAGAACGTCCACGATACAAATAAAAATCTGCAATATTATTCTCAGGGGTTGCATCTATAGCGGTTGTAAAAATAGCTATTGCCTTTTCATGATTACCAATAGTAGCCCATGCATAGGCCTTGGTAAAATAGGCATCTGCATTATTTGGCAATATTACCAATGCTTTATCAGCCATCTCTATAGCATCAGCATATCTATCTGCCGCTAAATAAGCACGTGACAAATAATTATATAATTCCGGGTGATTATGTAGTTCTAAAAGTTCGGCTGATAATAAAGCCATCATTGGCTCCAGTTCGTTGTTTTCTTCCCATTTGCCGCACATGTCCAGCAGTTGCTCTAGTGTGTAATCCTCTTGCATAAATTCTGTAGGTCTATAAACCGGGTATAAATATAGGTTAATATATAACAATTGATGACCACCGCCCCTGCAATACACTTTAACTTTTTGTACCTTGCGTAGCAATGAACAAGATGTCGCTAGAGGGCAAAAAGATAGTTTTGGCCATTACGGGTAGCATAGCTGCTTACAAAACACCGCAATTGGTGCGCTTACTTATAAAAGCAGGTGCCGAGGTGCGCGTATTGGCTACCAAAGCTGCTACCGATTTTGTAACTGTTTTAGCGCTAAGCACGGTTTCTAAGCATGCTGTACTTACCGATGTAAGCGATGGCAGCAACTGGAACAACCACGTAGAGCTAGGTCTGTGGGCCGATGCTATGGTGGTAGCCCCATGTAGTGCCAATACATTAGCTAAACTAGCTAACGGCTTGTGCGACAATATTATCAGTGCCGTTTATCTATCTGCCCGTTGTCCGGTATTTATAGCTCCTGCTATGGATGAGGATATGTGGCTACATCCTGCTACTGCTAATAATCTGCAAAGGGTGCAAGACTACGGCAATCTTATTATTCCGGTAGGACATGGCGAGTTGGCCAGTGGTTTGGTAGGCCCAGGGAGAATGGCAGAACCCGAAGAAATTGTTTATTACTTAATACAGCACTTTACCGACGACAGACCACTATTAGGAGAGACTGCCATAGTAACGGCAGGACCAACATACGAACGCATTGACCCCGTGAGATTTATAGGTAATTTTTCTACCGGAAAAATGGGTATAGCTATTGCTGAAGCTTTAGCAAATGCTGGAGCTATGGTAACTCTAATACTTGGCCCTACACAACAGCGTTGTCAACACAAAGGGGTGCAAACAGTATATATCGAAAGTGCTCAGGAAATGTACGATGCATTTATAGGAAGATTTGAAGATACAGACATAGCCGTACTAGCTGCAGCCGTAGCCGACTTTAAACCAGAAGCTATTGCAGAAGAGAAAATAAAAAAAGGCACCGATGAGGGCATGCAACTATCTCTTGTTCGCACACCCGACCTGCTAGCTAGTGCCGGCAAAATAAAAAAGCCAGAACAAACGTTAGTAGGTTTTGCTCTAGAAACAGCCCATGCCGAGGCTTATGGTTTGGAGAAGCTAGAAAAGAAGAATGCAGACATGATAGTTTTAAATTCACTACGCGATGAAGGTGCAGGCTTTGGGTTTGATACAAATAAAATAACCTTGCTGATGCGTAACGGCGACAAAGTGATGCTGCCCTTACAAAGCAAAACTGAAGCTGCAAAAGCCATTGTAAAACAAATACCCCTACTAAGAAATGCTGAAAAAACTGCTTAGTATTACCTTATTGTCTTTAATATGTCTTGCACAGGCGCAAGCGCAAGAGCTTTTTTGTAAGGTAAATGTGAACTATGATAAAATACCGGGCGTAGACAAAGAAGTATTTGCCTCTATGCAGCGTAACATAGCAGAATTTATTAACACCCATAAATGGGGCAATGACGACTATGCTCCTAATGAAAAAATTGAATGCAACTTTTTCATTACGCTTACCGGCAATAAAATAAATGGAGACCCGGATATATATAGCGCCACACTTAGTGTCATGGCTAGCCGTCCCGTTTTTAACACCTCTTATAATACCACAATAGTTAATACAGTAGATAGGGAGTTTACTTTTAAATACAATCAATTTACCCCGCTGAACTTTGATGACAATAGAGTATCGGGCAACGAGGGTACCATATCAAATCTTACTGCAACACTAGCCTTCTATTGCTATATTATACTAGGTATGGATGGCGATAGTTTTGCACCGGAAGGTGGCACTACAATGTTTAAAAAAGCGCAAAATGTAGTAAATAACGCACCGGAACAAGGTAAACTACTAGCAGGATGGAAATCTACGGAGGGCACAAAAAACAGATACTGGCTTGTAGACAATATTCTTAACCCAAGATTCAAAGATGTACGTTCTTTTTGGTATACCTACCACAGAGAAAGCTTAGATAGCATGAGCACCAAACCTATAGATAGTCGTAATAGGGCGCTATACAGTGTAAAAAAAGTATATCAAGTAAACAGAGAGAATCCTAGCTCTATGTTGGTTCAGTTTATTTTTGCAGCCAAAAGCCAAGAAATAATCAATTTACTATCTCTTACACCCAAAGCCGAAAGAGGACTATTCATAACCCAGCTATCTATTATGGATGTACCTAATGCCGCTAAATACAACTCTTTAAAATAAGTATGTTGAAACAAGTAATCATTATTTGTTGCTTACTCATAGCAGTAGCATCTTGCAATACAAGACCTGAAGGGGTTTTAACATCAGAAAAGATGGAAGATGTACTTCTAGACATTAGTCAGGCCGAGGCATATAGTGTGCAGTCCGGAGATAATAACCATATGGCCGGATTAAAAAATCTAGACTCACTAAGTAAGTACTACAACCTAATATTTAAAAAACACAATATTACTCCTGAGCAGTATGCCAAAAGCATGGACTACTACCGTAAAAACCCTACAGAACTAGATTCTATGTTTTCGCACATTTCAGATAAGGCCGGAAAAATACAACGATCATTATCACAAAATCATAAGCTCTAATAAAAGCTTACTTTATAAAAAACTGAGCGCACCCTTTAAAAGAGTGCGCTCATGTTTATTGTAGCAATAAGTGTAATTATTTATTTCAATCTGGCCAATGCAGCAGACATTCTAGTCATGGCTTCTTTCAAGTTATCCATTGAAGTAGCAAAAGACAATCTAATGCAATTTGTATCGCCAAATGCACTGCCACATACTGTAGTAACATGCCCTTTATTTAAAAGGTACATACTCATATCTACATCGTTATTTATTATAGTTTCGCCATCAGATTTACCGTAGAAATCACTGATATCAGGAAAAGCATAAAATGCTCCACTTGGCATGTTAGCTTTTACACCTGGCATATCTCTAAGAGATGCTATTACATAATCTCTACGTTCCTTGTAAGCATCCACCATTTTGTAAGTGGGTGCTAAATCGGCTTGTAAGGCTATTACAGAAGCGCGCTGAGCAAATGAATTCGTCCCTGAGGTTATTTGTGCCTGAATTTTATCGCATGCCATTACTAGCTCTCTCGGTCCAGCCATATACCCTATACGCCAGCCAGTCATAGCAAAGCCTTTAGACATACCGTTAATTACCACTACTCTATCTTTCAACTCTTCAAACTGAGCAATACTCTCATGACCACCTATGTAGTTGATGTACTCATATATTTCATCACTTATGATAGCTACATACGGATGACGTTTAAATACCTCAGCCAACCCTGCTAATTCCTCACGAGTATATACACTACCTGAAGGATTGCACGGAGAAGAGAACATAAATAGCTTAGTATTTGGTGTTATTGCTGCCTCTAAGCGCTCAGGAGTAATTTTAAAGTCATCCTCTATACCGCAGTTCACGTATTTTACTATGCCACCTGCCATTTCAACCTGTGTAGCATAAGTTACCCAAAATGGTGTAGGTATAATCACCTCATCTCCTGGATTAACTATGCACTGTACCGCATTATACAAAGATTGTTTGGCACCGGTAGAAACCAAAATCTGATTAGGAGGATAGTTAAGATTATTATCGCGTTTCAGCTTTGCACTAATAGCCTCAAGCAAATCAGGAATACCCGCAACAGGAGTATATTTTGAAAAACCGTCGTTAATAGCTTTTACTGCGGCTTCGTTAATATGTTCAGGAGTTCTGAAATCCGGCTCACCAAGGCTAAGATCTATAACATTAATTCCACTTGCCTTCAGTTCTCGGCTTAGCTTAGCCATCTTTATTGTCTGAGGTTCTGAAATGGAGTTTAGTCTATTTGCTAGTTGCATTTATTGTTTAATGTTGGGAAAACGCCAAAGATACAAAAATGTTGATTTGATTTACCAAACACATATCATTTAACAGTATCTAAAAACTAACCAACCTGAGAAGAGATATTTTCTTGTTTCTTGCTGTAGTGATCAAGATATACAAGTAAGACAATTGGAATATAAAACAGTGCACCCACTTTGTGCGTTTCTATTAATTCAGAAAAGAAATTATTAATAAAACCTGCAGCTATACACATGGCTAAACCAATGGTTACAGACCTAAAAAACTTATCTTTAAATCTATGATATACCTTTTGAGCTTTAGCAAATATTAGAGGTATTAATAGTGCATACAATAGCATGGCTGGCCATCCCTGCTCTACAAGCATATACAAATAGTAATTATGCGTAGTAGATTTTTCAGGATTACGACTCACATATGTTTTAAAAGAATTTACTGTATATGGCTTATAGTTGTACACAAACCCATGAGGTCCATATCCGGTTAGAGGCTCATCTGTACTCATACGTACCGCAGCAATCCATCTGTAAAGACGCTCCATGCTAGACATATCCTTACCTCTAAATGTAGCTATCAAGTGGTCGGTAAAGTCTTTATGCATGTACGTTTTATTATAATCAGGCCTAAACTCCAGATACTTGTTATTAGGTATCATGTAGCAAAGGAGCATAATTAGCACCGCATAAAATCCAGGCATTACCAAGTTTACCAGTTTGATACGAATAGCTATGCCTATAACTATTGCAAATATTACTGCTATAACTGCCGCCCTAGCGTAAGAAAACCCTATAGCAGCACCAAATAATATTATAATTAACAGAAGTAACCAGCGCGTAACAATACTACGACCTTTAGTTAACGGATAAGCAACTATTAGTAATGGAAAAAACTGAGAAATAACAGTAGAGTAATCAACGTGATTGATATAAAGGTTGGTTATGGAACGTTGCACTTTATCGAACCTAAAACCTAGCATGGCATGATGCACCATAATAACTATTACGGTGCCAAGCATTGGAAATAATAACAACTTAAATGCTACAACAAAATCTTTCTTCTCTTTAAATATAAAAACCGGCATTATCATGTAGCAGGCAAACAACCACGTTTTAGCCAAGAAAAACTTGAGTGAATAAAACGGAACTGTTGAAAATGCCATAGCTACAACTATGCATAGCAACTGTAATATGGAAATAAGTACCAGCTTATCCTTAAGCCACCATTCAGGTAGTAATTTAGGATTACGTGCTAACAATACTATAAACAAAAGCAAAAATCCCCACATCATGGGCTGATCGGGTAATGTCAGCGACATGGTGTCATCCATAAAATAAAGCTGTATGGATGGCGGTATTGTAAATAAGAAAATCCAGTATGCAGTTTTCCAATTGATATATATCAACAGAAAAAACAAATAGGCAAACGGAATACCCAAAGGCACTATATTATCGGTATAGGCCCATAGCATTACAGATAAGAACAATACGGCAATTGCCGATAATTCCATCCACCTATTTTTTACTAATTGAATCATTATGAAATTAAACGCCAGCAATTACCTTTCTACAGCCATCAATCTACTGTAATATTCCTTCATCATAGCCACTAAGCTACTAATAAAGAAGCCCAACAAACCTGCTATTACTATAACAATAGGCAGTGTAGCACCACTTGGCTTTGCCGGAGGTGTAGCACGCGTTATTTGTTTTAGATAAGTCATCTTATTATTTGTTGTAGTTTCAAATTCATTTACTAATGAAATATATTTAGCCCTATCAACAACCAACTGATCTTTAACCGAACGAATATTTTTTATCAGCTCTTCTCCCCATACTGCACCTGCTGCATGTACACCCATTTGAGCTTTAAGAGCAGTCAACTCTTTATCTCTAGCATAAGCAGCTTCAACATTAGATAAAGAATCAGTATAGATGACTATATTACTATCTAACTGTGCAAGTTTTTCTTGTATAGACTGGTACATGTCGTTCTTCATACCATTATAGTATACTCGAAAAGTTTCTTCCAGTACTTTTACGGTCATGTTGGCAACATTCGCCGCTGTAACAGCATCATATGCTGTATAAGTCACTTCAATATCTTTATACTCAGAGCGCTTTACATTCAAGTTTTTATTGAATATATCCATCAAATATACATGCCCTTCTAAGCTATTAATATCAGATTTATATACTTCATGAAACTGACAATTGCGAATAATGCGATCACGCACTGTATCTGAATTCAAAAAAGAAGATACACGATCTACATCATCATCGCCGCCATAATAGTCTACATAACGCTGTTCATGATTGCGAAACAATGTATTCCTATCATTATACAGAGGATTTGTAACCATAAATTTGGCTACTCCCTTATATTTCTTCTTTTTTATAGCATAAAAAGCACCACCCAATACAACAGATATAGCTGTTATGGTTATAATTAATTTATTCTGCTTTTTAATGGTCCTTATTACGTCAATAAGATCGAACGAAGGTGCCGGCATTATGTATAGTTATTTATTTGAGTTAAATTAATTTGTATCTTATAGATGTACAGCTAAAAACGGACTAGTTAGATAAATATTGCATTCAGTATTTTATATTACTGTTTCGCCCGCCTGCATTTTTTCTGCGTTTTCTGCAAATTGCAAAGCGTCCAGCATCTCTTGAATTTCGCCATTCATAAAGTCATCAAGGTTATAAATGGTCATATTTATACGGTGGTCAGTTATACGCCCTTGAGGGTAATTGTAAGTACGTATTTTAGCAGAACGATCTCCGGTACTTACCAAGCTTTTACGGCGACGAGCAATTTCATCCTCTTGTTTACGTACTTGCTCCTCATACAATCTGGTACGCATCATTAGCATGGCTTTTTCTCGGTTGGCTAGCTGCGAACGCTCAGTTTGACACATAACCACAGTACCTGTAGGTATATGGGTAAGTATTACTTTAGTTTCTACTTTATTTACATTCTGTCCACCAGCACCACCACTTCGAGCAGTTTCCATTTTCACGTCGCTTTCTCTCAACTCAAAGTCCACTTCTTCCGCTTCTGGCATCACTGCTACAGTTGCTGCTGAAGTATGCACGCGTCCACTAGCTTCCGTAGCCGGCACTCGCTGCACACGATGTACGCCACTTTCAAACTTCAATGTACCGTATACATCCTCACCTTGCACTTCAAGCTGTATTTCTTTAAAACCACCTACTGTACCTTCTGTTTCAGATACAATTGCTACTTTCCATCCCTTTCTTTCACAATATCTCGTATACATACGAAGTAAGTCTCCGGCGAATATGCTAGCTTCATCACCACCGGTTCCTGCTCTTACCTCAAGTATTACATTCTTCTCATCCTGAGGATCTTTAGGAATCAACAATGTTTTAATTTGTCCTTCTAAATCCTCTTTTTGCTGCTCTAAGCCTTCCATATCATCCTTAGCCATAGAACGTAGATCTTCATCACTTTCTGTAGCTAACACTTCACGGGCAAAATCAAGATTCTCAACACATGTTTTATATGTTTTATAAACGCTTACTATCTTCTCTAGCTTCCTATATTCTTTACTTACCTGAGAAAAACGCTTATTATCATTTACCACTTCAGGGTTGGTAAGTGCTATTCCCAAATCATTAAAGCGGGCACTTATGGCTTCCAGCTTTTCTACTATTGAACTCATCCGGAATTAGTATGATTTTGTATATATTATTTGGAACGAGCTCCAAATAACTACATTTTTTTAATTTAAGTGTGCAAAGTTACTTTTTATATGTCAGATTATCTGAGGTATTTTGTCTAACACCATATTACCTATTGGTGAATTGCTTTAAAGCCTTGAATGAAATAAATCTAAATATCAATATAAGACATCCCCCTGTGAATGAAATTAATGCAAGCTGCAATATCCACGAGGTCAAAATATAGGTATGAATGACCCATGCCAATAAACATAACAAAACAAAATATAAAGCTAGCCTTACAATCCAGCCATTATCTTTTCGCAAAGCAAACTGTTTATATGACGCTACAATAAACATTCCGGCTAATAAGGTTTGTGTTAGAAAAGATGTTATCGCCGCACCTTCTGCCTTGTATTTTGGTATAAGCAGGGCATTTAATATCAAATTAAAAACCACTCCAAAGAATGCTATACTATTTAGCTTACGCATGTTTCCGTTGGCCGTTAGCAATGTACTGTATATATACATGGCACACCAAGCCGGAAAGGATGCAATTAACCATGCGAATACTACCTTATAGTCGTTCAGCAAACTACCACTTGCACCATGATACAACAAATGCATAATGTCGGCACTAAATAATACACCAACAACCACAACAATAAATGAGGCAGGTATCAATATATTAGCGCATAACTTAACAATGGGTTGCACATTTTGTCGCTCACCTATCATTCTACCATATAGCGGCAACAACATAGACGCAAACATCAGACCAAACATATTGGCCATATCAAGTAATCTAAAAGCAGATGCCCAAATATCGGCCTGCTCTTTTTCAGACCTACAAATCCGCTCCAACATCATTGCATCTGCACGGTTATAGATAGACATCTGAAAAATCAATAATGCATATGGTAAGCTCTGTTTAATTATTGATACTACCTCTTTACGTTTAAACGAAAAACGCAGTTTACTACCAACAATTTTCCTAAGTACGAGATACGCTACCAAAGCTGTAATACTATAACATAATACCTGAGTAGCAACAAACCAGGAAATTTTAAATCTAGCAGCGGTATATGGATTTAAAAGTAATGCTCCACATATTATTATCATCATCAATCTATCTGCTACTGATAGTATACCGTCAGTCTTAAACCTTTGTAGTGCTGCTATATTACTTCGCATAAAGCCCAGCAAAGAGTTTAACGCCTGAAATAATAACACCCCTAATAATAATGTTAGCTCTGCACCTCTATACCCTAAACCTAGCCCCCATAAATACGCGACAGCCATATATAAGCCCATCAATACTACCCGGGCAGATAACATAGGAGGAAAAATTTCTAGCAGTTTATCGGGATTCTGTGCTATTGTTTTGCTATTATAATTAGAGATACCCATATCTAGTATTATCTGAAATATAATACTAAGACTTAATAATGCCTGATAGGTACCATACTCTCCACATGGCACTTTATTTTGTACACCGCGATCTATCAACAGTACCCATATCGGCTTTACCAATACATTTACTGCGATTACAAAAAGAATATTTTTTACAAAAAAACGGCGCATTCGCTCCTATAACGTGAATTGAACTGGTAAAATTATACTTTTTAAAGTCTTAATTGCTAAACAGCAAAACTCAATAGTATTACAAATAAAAAGGGTTGCACCACAAAACGATGCAACCCATAAAGAAAATTGTATTAATTATTATTTCATTAGGGTAATATTACCAGTGCGATGTTCTTTTTTACCATCTTTAAAAGTAGCGTCTATAATATATACATACACTCCTTCAGGTTGTGGCATATCGTTAAAGTTACCATCCCAACCTCTACCTTGAACAGCATCAGTTTCAAATAGCATTTGTCCCCAACGGTTATATATTTTCATGCTGAACTTAGTAAGACCTTTTGAAAACATATCTCTTGGATAAAAATAATCATTAATACCATCCTTATTAGGTGAGAAAGTATTTGGAATGATCATATAACAATCTGTACCAACATACACAGAGTCAGTAGCACTACAATTTCCAACTGTTACCTGACAAGTATATCCACCCGGCACATTGGTATATATTCCTGAAGTAGTAGCGCCAGTGCTCCATAACCATGTAGCAGCAGGATTGCCATCGTTAATATTATCTATTAACAACACTGGGTCGCTGCCTTCACACACTGTCTGGTCTGCTCCAACAGAGATGGTAGGTTGAGGATTTACTAATACAGAACGTGTTACAGTTGTTGTTGGACAAGCTCTATATGTAGTAGTTAACGATACATTGAAACTACCTGAAGTAGGATATGCATACACAACTGGATTTACATTTTTTATGCTATCTCCATTACCAAATTTCCAAGTGGCATCATTCAAACCAATATTAGTGTATGCACCACTAAATGTCATATAAGTACCAGCACAAATAACGGTATCTGTAATAGTCATAGACATTTGGGTAAATGAGTCAACTGTTACATAACCCGTCACAGTATCTGAACATGGCACAAAATTGGTAGCAATTAATGTTACCGGATAAGTACCAACATTGGTGTAAAAATGAGTTGGATTTTTATCGGTAGAAGTTTGTCCATCGCCGAAACTCCAATTATAAGAATTTCCGGCACCTATACTTGTATTATTATAAGTAAATGGTACATTTTGACATATTATAGTATCATCAGGGCTAAATATAGCTTGTACAGGATGATTTAAATTCAATACTTTTTTTACGCTGTCAATACAATAATGATTCGTCACATATAAAGTAGCTGTGTAAGTTCCTTGATTAGCATATATATGTACGGGGTTAGTAGATGAATCAGAATATCCATCACCAAACAACCAATTGTACCATAACAAACCTGCCGAAGTAGATTGGTTAAAGAAATTGACAGTATCACCAAAACATCCAAATCTAACACTAGTATCAAACGCCGGAATCATTGGAGGATCAACCAAAGTAGTTGGTAATGTAATGGTAGTTGAAGGACATGGTCCTGACTTAATAAATATATTATCATAAGTACCTGCACACAATCCAGAAATAGTAAGCACACTGTCAGCAGACGATATAGTTAAATAATAGGCCTGAGCAACACCATTTCTATTAAACCAAACGGTATCCGGATAACCTTCAGGGGTACCTTTAATTGTAATTGACCCATTGCATTTACCACACTCAGTAGCATTTTGCTGAGATATCACCGATATTGGGATAAGCGGCGGTGCTGAAATAGTTATAGGCCCCACAGGGAAAGAGTTACAATCATTTAAAGTGGCAATTATATTTGAATATACCCCCGGGCATAGATTATACAATGTAACAGAGCCTGCGGCATTCGTAGTAAATGACAGTGGAGTAGCAGGCCCTCCATTGTAGAAGTAAGATATTGTTACCGGCACATTTGGTGTCATACCAAACAAAGAAATAACACCATCACATGCAGAACAATTAGCATTGGTATATGAAGTACTAGATATACCAAACGGAGGATTAACAATATCTATTGGACCTACTGGAGGTGTTACACACTCATTCATCTTAACGATAACGGTATATGCATTATCACACAAACCAGTTAACAATATTGTGCTATCAGGAGCTACCATTTGTGTAGTTGTTGATACAAGTGTAGTACCTACGTATAAACGTACAGTATCAACAAATCCAGGAATTAAACCATGTAAAGTAATAGTTGCGTCACATGCACCGCAAACACTTGGGTTGGTATGCTCAGTATATGAAACTAAGAATGCGGGGTTGGTAATATCAATTGGACCTACCGGAGGTGAAGTACAATACCCTATTTTTACAGTAATATTATCATAAGTGCCAGCGCACAAACCATTCATTGTAATTCTACCGGAAGCATCGGCTACACCTATTATTAGTGGTTGAAGAACACCATCTTTAAAATATCTAATGGTATCAGATGAACCAGGCTCTAGACCATATAATGTAATCGAACCATCGCATGCGCCACAAACAGATGGATCAACACTTGTGAAAGAAGAAATTTCTGGACCTGTACCGATATTCACAGTTACATAATCTGTAGATGTATCCCCGCAAGAGATAGCCATAACTTGGTAGGTTGTGGTGACCGTAGGAGCTACTGTAACTGTCGGTCCAGTACCTATTAGAGATGTTCCACTGTACCAATATATAGTTGCAGCCGAATCAGGCACCATGCTAAATGGTATAGAATTCACCGAATAACTAGCATAAGTAGCATCAGGCGTAAAGCTATATCCATCGGGTGTAGTTACTGTCCATACAGTTGGAAAATTTCTACCAGGACTTGGTGTTCCTGCAGTCATAGGATTATTTTCAACACCTTGTATAAAGCGATTACTATTCCAACTAGTACATCCATCTTTTCTTTTAGTGTGAACCTCTACAATATCAGTTGTTTCATTTAGTATTATCTGAAAAGTAGTCATATTTGACGTACAGCTAAAAAGCCTAACCTGGCAAAAGGTCAATACAAATCTCCTATAAGGAGCTACACCAGAAACACCGTATGTAATGGTACCTCCTGCTGGTTGATATAAGTCACCATATACACCACTTATTCCATTTCTAATTGCATTATTCACAAATATACCTGATGCAATACTCCACGCAGATCCACCGCTAGCAGAACTTGAGTTAAATGTAATATAACCATTAGATGACACCACTAAATTGGTATAAGTAGTACCATAAAAATTGAAGCTAAAACCTATAGGAATTAATGACGAGTATACATCGTCACTCATTGATAAAGTATGTGAACCATAGCCATTATTCACTGCACGTAAAGTAAGTGGAGCACCATCACATATAGTAGTATCTTCTCCCGTTGGAACTACTATCTGTACTTGTGCAGACACAGAATTAGTAGTGAACACTACACATAAAAACAGAAACAAGTGTAAAAATATCCTTCTCATATTCTCCTTTTTCAGGTTGAACAGTATAATATTATTAAATAAAACCCTAATCTACTCGCAATATACTAAAAAACAGGAAACAATTTCTTCATATTAAATAAAGCACAAAAACATCCAACATAATTAAAAGACAAATAAAAATGTTAAAAAGTTGGGCTCTGAGTTAATTTTTTAAGATTAACTGCATAAAAAAGTGCATAACCCATTGATTCTCTAAACAATAACATTTGTTTATATATTGATTGAAAAACCACAAGAACACAATTGCTTTAAACAAGGTAATTTGCCAACCTTTAGACTACTTGTATGATAACTATAATTTCAGGTACAAATAGGGCTGACAGTATGACGCTTAGAACTGCCCGTGCTTACCAAGAAATATTCACCACATTAAATACAGAATCACAAATATTTTCACTTGAGGGCAAAAATGTATGGGATAGAACTGTAGAAATGCATTTGATAGAACAAGATTTTTTAATTCCTAGTCAAAAATTTGTGTTTATCATGCCAGAATACAATGCTAGCTTTCCAGGCATACTAAAAACCATGATGGATAACAGTGATATAAAAAAATGTTGGTGGCACAAAAAAGCAATGCTAACCGGCATTAGCGACGGTAGAGCTGGTAATCTAAGAGGTATTGAGCACATGACCAGTATTCTCAATTACTTAAAAGTAAATGTATTATACAACAAAGTATTACTATCAAAAATATCAGAGGAGATAAGCAAAGATGCAACCATTTTAAAGGAAGCCACAGCAACTTTGATTGAGCAACAGTGCAAAGAGTTTATCACATTTTAACCTTATATGGGCAGCAGATTCTTAATTATCCTAAGTATTATACTTTTGGCTGAGTATTACGGCTATGTATTAATAAGAAGTATAACAAAAACACTTTCACCGGGCTGGAAAATAGGCATAACTGTAGCCTACTTGCTACTTACAGCACTTTGCTGGTCAGGCTTCATTTTCTTTAGAGACTTACAGAAAACAAATATTCCACATGCCGTAAAAAATTTATATGTAGCATTCGGCATGGGTATGCTTACTGCTAAAATATTAATTCTATTAGTAATGCTAATAGACGATATAAGAAGAGCCGGCATCTGGGCATTCAATGGTGTAACATCTAAAAAAGTAGGTATTACTGAAAACGGTAGCAACACAATAGCCAGATCCACATTCTTAAAAAATACAGCTGTATTTATAGGCGGTATTACCCTATTGGGCTTTGCTTATGGTATCAACAACAGATATAACTATCGGGTTAGAAAAATTAAGCTAAAATTCCCTAATCTACCCGATGCCTTTAAAGGTTTGAAAGTGGTTCAAATATCTGATATTCATACTGGTAGCTTCGACAATCATACGGCAGTAGCACACGGCATTGAGCGTATTTTAGATCAAAATGCAGACATAATACTATTTACCGGCGACCTAGTAAACAATGTATCTGATGAGGTTGATGAAAAATATCAAGAAATCTTTTCCAGACTTAAAGCACCTTTAGGGGTATATTCAACTTTAGGCAATCATGACTATGGAGATTATGTAAGCTGGCCAAGCGAGGCAGCAAAAAAGGAAAACCTGGAGCGACTTAAACAAATTCATGCCAAACAAGGCTGGAGATTACTAATGAATGAACATATTATACTTGAGCGCAACAATCAAAAAATAGCGCTTATAGGTATAGAAAATTGGGGAAACAAAGCTCACTTTCCTAAATACGGAAAAATGGATGTAGCATATGCCGGTATAGAGGAGCAGCAAATCCCATTCAAAATTTTATTATCTCATGACCCGTCTCATTGGGATGCTGAAGTAAGAACAAAATATAAAAACATAGACTTAACACTTAGCGGCCATACTCATGGTATGCAGTTTGGTATTGATAGTGCTATATTTAAATGGAGCCCAATTCAATACATGTATAAACAATGGGCGGGTCTCTATCAGGAAGATAATCAATACTTGTATGTGAACAGAGGATTTGGATTTTTAGGATATCCGGGCAGATTGGGTATATTACCTGAAATCACTGTTTTTGAATTAAGCTAATCTTAAATCTGCTAATAAATAATTAAGCTCTACATAAAAAATGTAGAGCTTAATTATTTTGGGTGGGTATATCTTCTACGAATGTAAATAAAGCCGTATTTATGCTAACACAAAAATCGTAGTGTATCTGTGTGCTTTCTGATGTAAAGTAACATCACACCAAAAGATTACACACAATTTTGTTTACGAACGGTCGTTTTAGTTTACAAACGGTATAAAAGGGCTATTAGCTCAATTAAAGACAACAAAAACTATACATAACTCAATGATAGTTATAACCGATTTTATTAAAAAATATAACGAGAATACAATCTTTGAAATACCCAATATTAGCTTGGGCTATCAAGCCTACTGGATAAAAGGCCCTAACGGCATTGGTAAATCTACCCTCTTAAAATGTATGGTAGGCCTTACTGCTTATAAAGGAAGGATAGCTATAAATGACCATACTATATCAGAGAACCGTATAAATTATTTAAAAGAAATAAGTTTCGCTGAGGCAGAGCCTATGTATCCTGGATTTATGACTGGACAAGAAATTATAAATTATTACATAGCCACAAAAAGTGCCGAAAAAGAATATATGACATATATTATCTCTTATTTCAATATCTCACATTTCCTTAATAGTAAAATAAGCACCTATTCAAGCGGTATGCTTAAAAAATTATCTCTTGTACTAAACCTAGGAAGAAATACTAATGTTACACTGCTAGACGAGCCCTTGATTACCCTAGATAGTGCAACCCAAGAACAACTCTTACATTTTATAAAACAACAAATAGACGAGGGAAAACAATTCATAATAACATCTCATCAGTCACTTGATATTCCCAACACAACTATACACGAACTAGAAATAGTAAATAAACAACTTTGTGCATTGTAATGCTAAGTACACTAATTAAAATATTTTGTCTACAGTTCTATAGAGATAACGCAAGTTTCTTCTTAATGCTGGTCTATGTGTGTTTTGGCATGATGAACGCTTTTGATGCCTTACAATTCCATAATTTTTTATTGCAGGGTATCACTTCAAGTATTACATCAATTTGCATTACAGCTATACTATATATAGCTTACAGTATAAAAGTCATTAGTCACAATACTTATTTATTGAAATGTAATGAATATGCTTTTCTAAAGGAAACCCGCTTAGTTTCAACTTCAAAACAAATAACCGCATACACGGCTATTCATTTTTATAACTTTTTACCACCTATTATCTATTTAACGATTGCTATTTTTAAAGGCATACTCCTTAATAGGTGGATAGAAGCATTATTCCTGATTTTTTTTATTATGCTTGTTGGTACACTTCACAGCATTATTTTTTACAACGTAATTAACAGAAGTAAAAAAGCAGATATAATACAACTCGGCAAATATTCTATTCTTAATAATAAGCTAAACCATACTGTAGGACTATATTTTCTTTGGACAACAAAGAAATCCAAACTACTGTTCATTAAAGCTATTTCATTACTCATATACCAATTTCTGGTACTACTGAATTACGAGCATGTATCAAAAGAAAATTTCTCCTTCATTACTCAGTTAGCTATAGCTATAAACGGCCTTTTACCTTATTACCTATTTACATTTTTTGAAGAAGAATATTACTTCTCAAGACTACTACCTATAAAGCTTGTATCTAGATATGGCAATCTAGTATTTACGTATAGTATTTTAATGCTTCCTGAGCTATTATTTATGCTATTCAACAATCAAGGGAACATAAATATCGTTACAATAGTAGCTTTTTATTCCTTAGCTGTTTTTCAACTATTTCTATACCATGCCTTACAGTACAGTCCATATGTGTCAATAAACAACTACTCCCTTTTGCTATTTTTCTCTTTTTTTACTGGCATGTTGCTTACAGCTTTTTTACCTGTAGCATTACTTTTGGTAATTATTTTCTTATCAGGGATACTCCTATTCAAATACTATTATAGCAAATTCGAGCTATAACATATAGATAACAAATCTCATCTTATATATTGTTAATAGTAAAAGTTTATTTCTATTTTTACACTCTTAGAGGTATAAACTAATTTATAATAACTGAGGAGAAAGGATACCGATGCATATAAGAATTGTATTACCTGCTTATAACGAAGAAGAATCACTTCCAGCTTTACTAAAACGCATTAACCATGCTTATAAAGTATTTAAATGGGATGCTAGCGTCCTTGTGGTAAATGATGGGAGTAAAGATAAAACGCTTGAGATAGCACAAAATTTCAAAGGGGAGATTCCAGTTTCTGTGCTGGATATACAACCAAATAAAGGATTGGCAAATGCCATCAATCAAGGTATCAGAACTGCTGTACAAGATTTAACAGATGATGATGTTATTGTAACCTTGGATGCCGATGATAGTCAGAATCCATTTTTAATACAAAGAATGGTTCAACAATTTCTTGAAGGGAGTGATCTAGTTATAGCATCACGCTATCAGCCGGGAGCTAGAATAAGAGGTCTGAAAAGTAGTAGAAAATTTTTTAGCTGGGCTGCAGGAATGCTTTTTAGAGTATTTGTAGGATTCGAGGGGGTAAGAGACTACACATGTGGATTTAGAGCATATAGAGTAACTACTATACGAAGAACACTTGAGTTATACGGAGATAAATTTGTTACTCAGAAAGGTTTTGGATGTATGGTTGAAATCTTGATAAAAATTGGCAGCCAAAGTGCCATAATTCATGAAGTTCCAATGATACTTAGATACGATTTGAAACAAGGAGCTTCTAAAATGAATGTAAGTAACACTATGAAACAAACTCTTAAGTTGCTTTTAGATTATAAATTAGGCAGAATAAACCCATAAATATTAGCCTTGGCCATGTCAATTACAGATCTTAAATACAACACAATAAATTTCTATATACTTATTGCTTGCTGTATAGTTATTTTATTATATCCTACTTTACCCCATTACAGTTATGACCAAACTATATCAATATTATGCGGTAATGGTATATCTTATGATGTAACTTTCGATAGTAATAATGAAACTACATCATTAGCTTTATCAAAATTAAATAATACACAAAGGGTAATAGAAGCTACAAAACTAGATAATAGTAATAGCTTGTTATATAACTTATTACTACACTATTTCATAGTTCTCTTTGGCAACTCAGCTAGTTCATACATTTTACTATCAAAAATAATTGGGGTATTATGCCTAATTAGTATTTATAGATTTTCTAAGCTTATTTTGGGGAATGGCTTTTTTGTTAGCTTAAGTGTTCTATTATTACTAACGGACATAAGATTTTGGGGACATGCGCATGAGATACGTGCCTACATATTGGCAATGCTATTTGTATCAGAAATGTCAATAAATATCTACAAATATATATTTATTAATCCCGCTCCAAGATACCTTTGGCTAAGTGGTTTATTTGCTCTCTTCGCATTACTAAGCCATTACTTATCAGTATCTATCATTAGCGTTGCAGTAATTTGGATAATTGTATACCAATGGAAAAATGTAAAAAAACCTGCACATTTTATTGCCTTAGCGGTACCTGTAATCATTTTTGGGCTATATATTCTGTATATGCTTAATGGTCTACAAACCATGAGTAACCAAAACCAACAAATTTTATTGAGAAAACTTGGAAGCAACTTCTCTATTAAAGGTGCTATAATGGGCACTATAAAAGTAACTACAATTAACTTTCGCTCACAACTAGCAGCGTTTTCGGGCAAACCAATATTTATTCTTTTAGGAGGATATATTTTAATTTTCGGACTATATTTTACATACACAAGGCAGAATACTACTATCAATAGAAAAAAAATACTGTTTTTTACCAGTTTAGCATTGGGCTGTTCTATTCTTCAGCTAGCTCTTGCAATAAAGTCACACCATTACACTGCCATACATTACAGATATTTTAGTTTTGCAACTCCATTTATTAGTCTTGCTGTAGCTCTAATTATATATTCTGCATGGAATAATATAAAAAGAGAAAAGCTAATATCAATATCAATAATACTGTACTTTCTGCTGCCGAATATTTACATATCTGCTAAAAGCAGTCTATTTAATAAACGTATACATGATCTTCAATACATACATATAGCCCAAGAAATCACTCAAACTAAAGCAGACAGTGTATCCTGTAAAACAAGGTATGATGCTTGTATGGTAAACTGTTTTTTACCTGAAAATGCTAAAGTAACATTTCATGCAGATAAAAAAATCACCAACTTTTCTATATATAAGAATGGAAAGATGATAAATAGTGTAGTGATTGAAAAACAAACCCAATAAGGGACTACTAATGCAGCATACCTAACAACTCTGTAATATTCACAGGCTTTTCAAGTACTAAGTACTTAGAATTTATTGGAAGTTGAGGAGCGTCAGGATGAAAAGCACTGAGCATAACTAAATATATATCTGGAAACTGTGTCACAATATCTATCGCCTTTTGCCAACCTTGCCCATCCGGCAGATTATTATCTAAAAAAAGGATATCTGGTTTAACGCTAGCCAAAAAACTAAGTCCTTCTTTTAAATTGTGAGCTATAGCTACATCAAAATGCTTTCTTGATAAATATCCTTTTAAGAGCAGACAAAAATCCACCTCATCATCAATAATAAGTACTTTTTTATCCACTGTAGTAGCTGACTGCATATAATATATTAGTACTAGTTTATTAGACTGCCTTACTTGAGGTATTTAACCAATAGTTGCGTATGGCAGATACAGTCTTAATTAAATTTTCAAAGCTATTGGGTTTAGTAATGTAGGAATTAGCACCTAATTCGTAACAACGTTTCATCTCTTGCTCATTGTTAGTAGTACTAAATACAATTACTGGAACTTTTTTTAGATTGGGATCAGTTTTTATCTCTTTAAGCACTTCTCTACCATCTTTCTTAGGCATATTAAGATCTAATAAAATAAAAGCTGGTAGTTTTTGTTGTGAATTTTCATTTTGTAAACCCTTACCAGGGTTTAGGTAATCCATTAACTCAACTCCATTATCCACAAAAACAAGCTTATCGCTAAAGCCATTTTCTTCAAAAGCGGCATTTAACAGATATCTGTCATCTGCATCATCTTCTGCTATGAGGATATATGAGATATGAGTATTTGACATAGTATAAAGTTAAGCAAACAAAATTAAAAACTGAGTATATATAAGAAGATAAAGCCACCTTTTGGGGGTGGCTAAATAAATATTGTTTATAAGTCCATAGGGTAAATAGCCCTAGGCTTACAGGGGCTGATATTACTTGATAGAAGCGATATAATCTTTCACTTTATCTTTGTGCACGATACCCTCTTTGAAGGTATAAGCTCCAGATTTAGGACTGCGAACTGCTTTAATTACTTTAGTGTAATTTTTAGCTTCTGCTGCCAGCTTTGGATCTTTTTTAATCGCGGTTTTAGCTGCTTTTGCCATCGCTATTTAAATTTATGAAGTTAATTACTTGATTTCTTTATGAACAGTTACTTTCTTAAGTATTGGGTTGTATTTTTTCAACTCCAAACGCTCTGTAGTGTTCTTTTTATTTTTTGTAGTAATATAACGGCTGGTGCCGGGCATACCGCTATTTTTATGCTCGGTGCACTCCATTATAACCTGAACGCGGTTTCCTTTTTTAGCCATCGTATAATGATTTGAGTATTAATTAAACAATTATATCTCTACGCCTTTCGCGCGTAATTCTTTTACTACTGAAAGCAATCCGTTTTTATTAATTGTACGGATAGCATCTGTTGTTAACTTTAAAGTTACCCAACGATCTTCTTCAGCGAAGAAGAAACGCTTAGTTTGCAAATTTGGCAAAAAGCGACGCTTTGCTTTCTTGTTAGAAAAAGATACTTTGTGACCAACAACTGGTTTTCTGCCTGTTACCTGACAAACACGTGCCATGATTATTTTTTTTTGGACTGCAAAGGTAGGGAAGTTTTTTAAATAAAATGCACTTTTTCTAAAATAAAATTTCATAGCCCTCACAAAACATTGATTATCAATATTTTTATGTCACACATTTTGTTTGCCGTCTAATTTCAGAACCCTCAATACCGGCCAAATTATATATGCAGCAGCAACAATAACTAGCGTCATTACGCCTCCAAATATAACTGATGGTATTGTACCCATCCAACTTGCCACAAAACCACTTTCCATAGCTCCTAACTCATTGGACGAGCTAATAAACATAGTATTTACTGCTGCCACTCGCCCCCTCATAGCATCGGGGGTGTTTAATTGCAATATAGTTCCTCTAATAACAACACTAATAGCATCAAATGCTCCGGTAGCAAATAATGCTAAAAATGCCACCACAAATGCCCACGAAATGTTACAACCTCCAATACTTGTCCAAATATCTGTAGAGGCTATGTTACTACAAAGTGCAAATACTATGGTGGACAAAGCAAAACCTACAATAGCTAAAAAGAGTTTTATTCCAGGTTTCTTTTTCAAAGGCACAGTAGACAATACAAAAAGCATAACTATCGAACCTATTCCAGGCGAGGCTCTTAGCCACCCGTAACCTACCCCTCCAATTTTAAGAATATCATCTGCAAATACCGGTATTAGTGCATTTGCACCTCCAAATAAAACCGCAAACATATCTAAAGACAAAACAGATAATATTATTTGATTCTTAAATACAAACCTTATACCCTCTGATAAACTCTTAAAAATGGGTTCTTTTTCTTTTTTAACTACAGCCTGACTAGGGATAGCCCATACCGCAATTAAAGCTACCAACTGAACAACCAATACTGCTGTGAGGCTAGGCGCATAGCCTATTTTCACCATCAATAGACTCCCTAACAAAGGCCCCAAAACATAGCCTGTTTGCCATGATGTGCTACTCCATGTAGAGGCATTAGCATATACTCTCCTAGGCAATAACAGCCCCATTAGAGCAAAAGTAGCAGGGCTTATAAATGCCCTCAAGGCACCACCTACAAAAATACCTACATATACTAAATTGATAATAGTACTAGAAGAGCAATAATTTTTTGCAATTGGCATGGCCAAAAATGCAAAAAATACAGACAGAGTAAGGTAAGCTAAAATAGAACGAAATACCACACTACGCTTTTCGCTTATATCTACAAAATGTCCGGAAAACAACGAGAATCCAATAGCCGGTATCACTTCAGCTAAACCCATTAAACCTAACACTTTAGCATCACCTTTCTGTGTAATTGGATCAACCGTTAGCCTATATGCAAAATAACTAATAATAGCCGTTTGCATATTTAAAGACAGTATTATAGCTAATCTGTACAACAAAAATCTACGAAAAACAGGAAATCTTAGCGACTTATTTCTATGTAAAAGCCAATAACTCAAATGTAGCCAAAGACGAGACAACCAATTACCACTACCATTCTTAGCTACAAGATGTTTTATGAGTGCGGACAAACCTTAGTATGTTTAGGGTAACAAAATTATTGTTTTAAAAGCTTATTAACTGCTATTTTTGTTTACAAATGCGTCATATTCTTGACATAATAGGTACAAGTATTATTCAAGCTCTACAAGAGCTACGAGTAAACAAACTACGTACATTTCTATCGCTACTAGGTATATCTATAGGTATTTTTTGCATAATAGCCGTTCTTACTGCACTGCAAAGCACTCAAAATCTTATTAAAAAAGATGTGGAGTCCTTAGGTAGCGATATTTTATACATAGGTCGTTGGCCATGGCCAGGAACTGTAGAAGGTGAGTTTAAATGGTGGGAGTACTGGAGAAGACCGAGCCTTACGATGAAAGAATGCAACCTAGTAAATGAGCAGTTAGGCACTATTGCTTTTGCTACCATAAATCTACCAATAGGTAACCAAACTATTAAAAGAGATGAAATGGAAGTAAATGGCATCAAAATATATGCTGTTGGGCAAGATTTTGATAAAATGCAAAGTATAGAGATTAACAATGGCAGATATTTAAGTACAAGTGAATTAGGTGGTGGAAATAATATTGCCATACTAGGAACAGAGGTATATGAAGGGCTTTTCACATCAGGAATCAACCCCATAGGTAAATACATTACCGTACTAGGCCGGAAATATATGGTAGCCGGCACTATGAAAAAATCCGGACAAAGCATGGATGGAAATGATTTTGACAACGGGATAATAATTCCTTATAACTCTATTACCTCCACTGTAGATGTTAGCTCGTTTCAATACAATCCCATGTTAATGATTAAAGCGCATAACGCTAAAAACTTAACAGATGTAAGAGATGAGGTAAGAGGGCTACTAAGAAAGGCACACAGAATAAGGCCAGACAAAGGGGATGACTTTTCAGTAAACCAACTAAGTGGCATTGCCAAAATGCTAGATGGCATGTTTGCACAAATAAAAATGGTTGGCTTTTTCATAGGGGGCTTTTCACTGTTGGTTGGTGCTTTTGGTATAGCAAATATCATGTTTGTAACAGTAAAAGAGAGAACGAGAATAATAGGTTTAAAAAAAGCTATAGGAGCTCGTAGATCTTCTATATTAATGGAATTTCTATTAGAATCAATTGTATTATGTGTTATGGGGGGCTTAGCAGGTATTCTAATAGTATTATTACTTTCTGCTATTGTTAGCAAAGTACTAGATGTAGAAGTTTATCTATCTGTAGGCAATTTCCTATTTGGTGTATTTGTATCTATATTCGTAGGCGTAATATCGGGCTTTACACCCGCACGTAAGGCTTCCAAGTTAGATCCGGTAGTTGCCATACGCTCTCATTAAATAAAAAACAGAATGAAAAAGAAACCGATCGTTATACTCAACAAAGAAATTATAGCCAGCAAACTAAAGCGCATGGCTTATGAAATTTGGGAACAAAATAGCGATGAAAAGGAACTTATTCTTATAGGCATAGAAAATGGCGGAAAAACAGTTGCAGATAATTTAGCTGCCCAGCTTCGTCATATTAGCCCATTAAACATTACGGTTCTATCTATAGCCATAAATAAAAAGAAACCATTAAACCATGCGCTAAGCTTTGAAGATAATTTAACAGGCAAATGCGTGATAATTGTTGATGACGTAGCCAACTCAGGCAAAACCATGATGTATGCCATGCAACCTATACTACTATACGACCTAAAGAAACTAATGGTAGCAGTATTGGTAGACCGTCAACATAAATCATTCCCTATACATTCAGACATTGTAGGACACTGCATAGCTACCACACTTCAAGAACATATAGAGGTAGAAATAAACGGCGATGAGATTACTGCTGTGTATTTACAGTAGTTTTAATACAATCTAAAACAAATTAAACTGGCTATATTTTACAGGCCACCTTATAATAATACATTATGTCATATACACTAGTGATACATGGCGGAGCAGGTAACATTACACCTGCTATTATGAATAAAGAACAGGAAATTGAATATACTGAAGGACTTAAAGCATCATTAGATGCCGGATACACAGTACTAAAAAATGGCGGCACTTCTGTAGATGCAGTAGTAGCAGCCATAGCTGTAATGGAAGACAATCCAATATTCAATGCCGGAAGAGGTTCTGTATTTACAAAAAAAGGACTTAATGAAATGGATGCTGCATTAATGGATGGCAGCAACCTAAATGCAGGATGTATAGCCGGGGTAAGGAACGTTAAAAACCCAATAAAACTTGCTAAAGAGGTAATGCTACATTCAGGACATGTTTTATTAAGTGGCAGTGGAGCCTCTGAATTTGCATTAAATCAAGGGTTGGATATTATGCCTGACGAATATTTTTTCAACAAATCCAGATATGAACAATGGGTTGAAATTAGAGATACCAACTTTACTCAGCTAGACCATAAAGGAGATAATCTAAAAGGCAGCACAGTACCTAATACTGGCCATAAATTTGGCACAGTGGGCGCTGTAGCCTACGATATGCATGGTAATATTGCAGCAGGCACCTCTACCGGAGGCATGACTAACAAAAGATATGGACGCATAGGAGACAGCCCAATAATAGGCGCTGGCACTTATGCTAATAATACTACTTGTGGCATATCTTGTACTGGACACGGAGAGCTATTTTTAAGAGCCTGTGTGGCGCATGATGTTTCTTGCCTAATGGAGTATAAAGGACTAAGCCTGCATGAAGCGTGTAACGTTGTTATAAAAGATAAACTTGTAAAGATGGAAGGAGAAGGTGGCTTGATAGCAGTTGATGGAAAAGGAAATTTCGAATTTTGCTTCAACTCTGCAGGCATGTATAGAGGAATGCGTAACAGCGAAGGAAAAGAAATAATAGCTTACTACGGAGCATAAATATCTATAAATACTTTAACAAAATGGGTGGCTTGTTCTATTTAAGCCACCCATTTTGTTATATGAAGCATAGCATTTATAATCATGAAATAATTATCCACAAGTGGATAAAGGAAACCCATTTTTAGAAAGTGTTTACTATCTATTAAGGATATTTGCGGTAAGAAATGACAAACAAATCATTTCAATAATAAGATATGACTACTGTAGAGACACTTCAAAAATGGACAAATGGGCGTTTAATAAAAAGCGAAAATGTAACATCTACCATTTCGGAACTAGCTACAGACAGTAGAAGTATACAATTGCCACAGCAAGCAGTATTTATAGCCATAAATACACACAACCGAAACGGACACACCTTTTTAAAAGACGCTTATGAAAAAGGTGTAAGAACTTTTATTGTAAGTGAAGAAACCCACCTTGAAGATTTAAAAAGCATCAATGCTATTCTAGTAAAAAATACGTTAATAGCATTACAACAAATAGCTACTAACCATAGAAAACTATTCAAAATTCCTACAATAGGCATAACAGGCAGTAATGGAAAAACTATAGTTAAAGAGTGGCTCTATCAAATACTGGGTAGTAGTTTCAATATAGTAAGAAGCCCCAAGAGCTATAATTCTCAAATAGGAGTACCCCTGTCAGTATGGCAAATAGAAGCTGAGCATGAGTTAGGCATATTTGAAGCAGGCATATCGCAACCTGGTGAAATGGAACAGCTCTCTAAAATCATCAACCCCTCTATAGGTATATTTACCAATATTGGCGAAGCGCATAGTGAGGGCTTTATGAATAATAGACAGAAAATAAATGAGAAGCTAGTATTATTTAGAAATGCAGAGCACCTAATATATTGTAAAGACCATGCAGAGCTTAACCAAACTATAGTATCCTATCTTGGAAACATTAACAGTGGGCGTAGTACTGATAAATTAATTCCATTTACTTGGTCTACAAGGCAAGAAGCCAATTTACGTATTCAAAAAATAGAGAAGCAACAAGCGCTTACAACAATAGAAGCTATATACAACGATAGTAACATTAGCATAAGCATTCCATTTACTGATGATGCCTCAATTGAGAATGCTATACACTGTTGGTGTGCTGGTCTGCTTTTGAATGTAAAACAAGAAGTGCTTGCTGAGCAATTCCATCATTTGCAGCAAGTATCTATGCGTATGGAACTGCGCCACGGCATAAACGACTGTACCATAATAAACGACAGTTACAATTCTGATATCACCTCTTTACAATTTGCACTAAATTATTTAGAGCAACAAAAACAACATCACCTACATACGGTAATACTATCTGATATGCTACAGATAGGCAAACAAGACATGGAACTGTATGAAGATGTAGCCGATATGCTGGCGAAACGAAACATTCAACGTTTTATAGGCATAGGTCCAGCTTTATTTAAAAACAAATCTACTTTTAGAAAGCACAAAAAAATTAGAAGCATATTTTTCAAAACAACTAAAGACTTTCTACAGCAGATACATCTGCTAACTTTTAATAAAGAAGCTATACTATTAAAAGGAGCGCGAATATTTAAGTTTGAGCAAATTGCTGCATTACTTGAACAACAAGTACACCAAACAGTAATGAACATTAATCTTGGTGCCCTTAAACACAACTTTAATGTTTATAAAAGTGTATTATCTCCAGGCACTAAAATGATGGTGATGGTAAAAGCTTTTGCTTATGGTAGTGGTAGTTACGAAATAGCAAATGTACTTCAGCAAGCAGGGGCAGACTATCTAACCGTAGCCTATACTGATGAGGGCATAGCTCTTAGGCGCGCAAGTATTGCATTGCCTATTATGGTTATGAGTCCTGATGCCACCTCATTTGACAGAATGATAGCATGGAAATTAGAACCTGAGATTTTCAATTTCAGATCATTGCAGTTATTTCTACAAATGGCTGAAACTATGGATGTAGAACACTACCCTATCCACATAAAGCTAGAAACCGGTATGCATAGGCTAGGCTTTGACCAAAAAGACTTGAATGAACTTATAAGCGTTATAACTACCACTAAAAGAGTTAAAATTGCCAGCATATTTAGTCATCTGGCCGCAAGTGACGACCCTGCTCAAGACAGTTACACAAAAGAGCAGGCTGAGCGATTTAACAAAATGAGCCATATGATACTTAAGGCTTTGAACTACAAACCAATCTTACACCTAAGCAACTCTGCTGCAATAGTACGGCATAGAGATTTGCAATATGACATGGTAAGACTTGGCATAGGGCTTTATGGAACCGATAGCAGCAAAGAACTAAATGAAAAACTACAAACCATAAGTACGTTAAAAACGGTAATAGCACAAATAAAGGAATTAGAACCCGGCGAAAATATAGGATACGGTCACCACACTATAGCCAGCGCACCAATGCGCACTGCTACTATTAGCATAGGCTATGCCGATGGTTATTACAGAGCACTAGGCAAGGGAAATGCGTACGTACTTATACATGGAAAAGAAGCGCGTACTGTGGGTTCTATTTGCATGGATATGTGCATGGTAGATATTACACATATACCGGAAGCAAAAGAAGGAGATGAGGTAATCATATTTGGGAAAGACCTAGCAGTAGGCAAAGTAGCATCTTGGGCAGGCACTATATCTTACGAGCTAATGACTAACATTTCGCAGCGCGTAAAACGTATATATATAAACGAGGAATAAAAAAGGAGTTCTGTATTTAGAACTCCAAAGTAAGACCATCATAAGCCAACATCATATTTTCGGGTAAAGAAGCAGATACTTCATCGTGTAATCCAAGTTGATGACTTATATGTGTAAAATATGTTTTTACAGGCTGTATACTGTTTGATACTTCAATAGCCTCTTCAAGCGTATAGTGGGAAATATGTTTTTCGTGGCGTAAAGCGTTTAAAACTAAAGAATGTGAACCTTTTACTTTTTCTAACTCTTCGGGCTCAATATAATTAGCATCAGTTATATATGTAAAATCTCCAATTCTAAAACCTAGCACCTCCATCTTATAATGTAATACACGTATAGGCGTAAATTCTAAGCCATTTATGGTAAAACTATCATTAGCAGTAATAGTATTTAGCACCAACTGTGGCACACCCGGATAATTAGCATTTTGAAAAACATAGCTAAATTCCCTTTTTATTACAGACTGCGTTTCTTCAGTAGCATAAATCTGCATAGGGCGTTGATCAAAGTAATTGTAAGCACGAACATCATCAAGCCCTGCCAAATGGTCTTTGTGGGCATGAGTGAATACTATGGCATCAAGTTTTTTAACCCGAGCTCTTAGCATTTGATATCTAAAATCCGGCCCAGAATCTATAACTACGCTAGCCTCAGGTGTTTGAATCCAGATGGAACAGCGTAAACGATTATCCTTTTTGTTAGCTGAAGTGCATATTGGGCAATCGCAACCAATTATGGGTACACCTTGAGAAGTGCCTGTACCTAAAAATGTTACTTTCACGATTATAAATCCATTTGAGTTTGAACTGTAGAAGATTCCTTACCAAATTCAGGCTTATCCTTCAATTGCTTATACCACTTTAGCATATCACCACTAAGTTCCTCTTCATTAATATTTATACCCTGAAGAATTTCTAAAAGAGCGTTAATTCTTCCCTCAACATTGAAGAATTTATTCACAACAACAACCTTTTTTTCCTCCAGAACACAGTATCCACTGTTAAAGTGCCCTTTCTCGAAGCGCACAGTGTACCTAGCTTCTTCAAACAGCTCTTCCAGCTTTTTCAGTGTATTTGGCGTATATTTGAAACTCATTTTCAGCTACTATTTCAATGAATAAAAGTAGAAAAATAAGCGCACTTGCCGTCATTGTCTTTTTCTTAATCAATATTCCGTTAATAACTTGGGGACAAGAAGAAGATGACGACTTTCAAAATAAAGTGTTTTTTGCAGGACTTGAGGCAGGTGCCAATTTTGCTCAGGTAGACGGAGACTACTATGCCGGCTACCACAAAGCCGGACTAAACTTTGGGGGCATTGGATATATGCAGTTTAAACCCAACTGGGCTTTGAGTATGGAGCTTTTATTTAGCCAAAAAGGCAGCAAAAGTGATGTTAACAATCCTTTCGGAAGAGATAGTGTGCGCTTAACCAGCTATAATATCAATTTAAATTATGCTGAGATTCCTGTAATGATTAACTATTTTGACAAAAGAAAAAGCCACGTAGGTTTGGGAGTTTCCTATAGTCAACTACTAAACTCTAGCGAATCTATGACCACGAGTCCGGCATATAATATTGATTTAAGCCAGTACAAATTCAAAAAAAACGATTTTCAAGTTGTACTTAGCGGATCGTTGCATATGTGGAAAGGCTTATTTTTGAATATAAAATTCCAATATTCATTAGCACCCATCAGAACTGATATACCTACAGGATTTGCCAGAGCTAACCAATATAATAACCTTTGGACCGTTAGATTAGTATATTTATTTTACTAAGAAAAACAAATCACATTGCGACACATCATAACAGTTGCGTTTTTAACGCTTTTTTGCCTCCCCTATAATGCCTTTGCACAAAAGGACTTTTATATGTATGATGAACGCACATTTTACGGAGGCTTAGTACTAGGCGGTAATTTTACTCAAATAGATGGCGATAATTTTGCTGGATATCATAGAGCCGGCCTAAATGCGGGCGGCGTGGTATATGTAAAAATGGATGAAAATATAGCACTGGGTATGGAAGTGCTATTCAGCCAAAAAGGTAGCCGTTCAAAAGAGCCTCAATTATTAGCTGCCGGATCATACATTACCAAATATGGCGTAGACCTTAATTACGCTGAAGTACCTATAACTATTAACTACTTCGACAAGAGATTTACTCATTTTGGTGGTGGGTTTTCCTACTCTCGTCTAGCTACTGCCAACGAATATGTAACCACCAATCCACCACAAGCGTATAAACCAGAGGACTATCCTTTTAAAAAAAGCGACCTTAATCTATTATTACAATCTAACATCCATGTTCATCGGGGATTATTTTTTAATGTTAGATTCCAGTATTCACTTCTTTCTATACGGGATAAATTCCCTACTAATATTACTAAAGGTGCACAATACAATAATATGTGGACCATTAGATTAATATACTTATTCATGTAAAACGTTTTATTAAAAAATAAATACCTACTTTTCTGTAACAAAAGAGTAGCCAAAACCTACTAATAGATTGAAACATCCACTATTGGGAATATAAAAAAGATAAAAACCATATGAGACTTCCTAAAATGTCGCTAAAATCGGCCGTATTATATGCGGCTTTAATGCTTGGCGGAGCTACCATAACCTTTGCTCAGGAAAAAGATAGCAAAGCAAAGCTGCCACAAGACCCTAATGTAATAACCGGGAAACTAGACAACGGACTTACTTACTACATAAGAAAGAATGCTAAGCCCGCTAACAAAGTAGAACTAAGACTGGCAGTAAAAGCAGGCTCTATACTTGAGAATAATGATCAACAAGGTCTTGCTCACTTTATGGAGCATATGAACTTTAATGGCACTAAAAACTTCCAAAAGAACGAGTTGGTTAGCTACTTGCAGTCTATTGGAGTTCAGTTTGGGGCTGACTTAAATGCCTATACAGGATTTGACCAAACGGTATATATCCTTCCTATACCTACTGATAAACCAGGTAACTTAGAAAAAGGATTTCAAATAATAGAAGACTGGGCACACAATGCGCTATTGACTAATAAAGATATTGACGATGAACGCGGTGTGGTTTTAGAGGAGAGTCGCTTAGGGAAAGGTGCTGAGGATAGAATGATGCAAAAATATTTTCCTAAGCTGGCTAGTGGCACACGTTATGCTGAGCGACTACCAATAGGGAAAGATGAAATACTTAAGACATTCAAATACGAAACCATTCGCAATTTTTATAAAGACTGGTATAGGCCAGACTTACAGGCAGTGATGGTAGTAGGAGATATAGATCCTGCTTTGGCTAAAAAAATGATTATGGATCATTTTGGAGGCCTTAAAAACCCTAGTAAAGAAAGAGAGCGTAAATATGAAGTAGTAACTCCACGAAAAAGTGCTGAAGCGATGGTAGTTAAAGATAAAGAAGCTACCAACTCAATGTTTATGTTGATGTATCCCTACCAGAAGAAAGAACACAACAATACATTTGGTGAATATAGGGAAACCATGGTGCGCAACCTAGCACTTAGCGTAATAAACACTCGTCTGGGCGACCTTAGCAAAAGTAGCACACCTCCGTTTGCATTTGCAGCGGTAGGCATGGATGATATGATTCATGGGTATGAGAGCCTTAATGTATTTGCAATGATAGGCGCTGATGGTGCAAAAGCAGTGGTAGATGCTGTAACAGGGGAACTAGTAAGAGCTAAAAAATATGGTTTCACAAACTCTGAACTAGAGCTAGCCAAAAAAGAAATTATAAGCAGCCTAGAGAAGGCCTATAATGAAAAAGGAACCACAGACAGTAAAGACTACATAGAAGAGTATGTACGTGTGTTTTTAGAAAACGAAAGCTTCCCTGGCATAGAAAATGAGTATAACTACCATAAAGACATGCTACCTGGCATTACTGTGGCAGAAGTAAACAAAGCAATAGCTTCGTTATTAGCCAACCAAAATACATTTTCTCTAATAACCGGCCCTGATAACGCTGACAATAAACTTCCGAATGACAAGGAACTTTTAGAAATGACCACTAAGGGTTTCCAACAAAACATTCAAAAAGCCGAAGAAAAAGAAGTAGCAAAAGGCTTAATGAAGTCTTTACCTACTCCGGGTAAAGTTGTTAGTGAAGCTAAAGAAGAAGGCTATAACGCAACAACCTATACTCTAAGTAATGGCATTAAAGTAACCGTAATGCCTACTGACTTTAAGAGTGATGAAATAATAATGAAAGGTGTAAAGAAAGGTGGTTCAAACAACTATGGCATTGAAGATAAAAGCAATGTAAAATTTGCTACCGAACTAATGGACCATATGGGGTATGGCGACTACACACCTACTGAGATAGAGAAAATACTAGCAGGTACAAAAATTGAGGCTAGTATGTCTATTGGTGATATTAATGATGAAATAAGCTGTAGCAGTACTAAAAAGGATTTTGAACAAATGCTACAACTTACCTATTTACAAATCACCAATCCTCGCAGAGATGCAGATTTGTTCAAAGCGTATAAAGAACAACAAGTATCAATGCTACAATTTATTACGGCTAATCCTCAAGCAGCATTTGTTGATACTATGGTAAAATCTATGTTCAACAATAATCCTCTTGCTAAAATGCCTATACCTAAAAAAGCCGACTATGACCAATTGAATTTGGATAGAGCTATTGAGGTATATAAAAATGAATTTAGCAGTGCTGATGGCTACCATTTCTTCTTGGTAGGAAATGTAGAAACAGCAAAAGTATTACCGCTATTAGAAATGTACCTAGGTAGCATACCAGCTGCTAATAAAACTGTTAGCTTTAAAGATAACGGCGTAAGACCTGTTAATGGCAAAAAGAAACTAGAGTTTAAGAAAGGTAAAGAGAACAAAAGCTTAATTATAAGCGTTTACAGTGGAGAAATGCCATACAGTGAAGAAATGGCTTTAAAAACTAATGCAGTATCTGAAATACTAAATATTAAAGTAATAGAAGAAATGCGCGAGAAAATGGGAGCTATTTACGGTGGAGGCTTTAATGCTCAAATGAGCAAAGAACCGTACCAACGCTACAGCATACAATTGGCACTACCTTGCGGACCTGAAAATGTAGAAAAATTACTTGTAGCTGCTGACGAGGCTATTAAAAATCTAAAAGAAAAAGGCCCCGATGCTAAAGACTTAGATAAAGTAAAAAATCAGTGGATAGAAAAATATAAAACTGATGTAAAAGAAAACAAATTCTGGGCCGATAAAATGTCGAGTACAATTTTCTGGGGTAAAAATAAAAAGAATGTATTTGACTATGAAAAACTAGTGAATGCTCTTACTCCTGCAGATGTACAAGATGCCGCTAAAAAACTGTTTGCTAACAACAATCAATTTACAGCTATTCTTTATCCTGAAAGTAAATAATAACATACTTTATCCTACTACTTTACGAGCCGAACAAAAATGTTCGGCTCGTTTTTTATGTAATATATGTACTAAATGAAAATGGGGATAGAATACTATCTACCCCCATTTCTAAATAAAATAAAGAATCTTATATTTTGCTTAAAGCATCAGCTATTTTTTGCTCTATTTCGGCAAAATTCATTTCGTGTTTAACGAATGTTTTTCCTGTAACAACCTCATAAAGCTCTATATATCTCTCAGAAATTTGGCCTACAACTTCATCTGTCATTTCAGGTACTTGCTGACCTTCTTTACCTTGAAACCCATTAGCCATCAACCACTCGCGAACAAACTCTTTAGATAACTGCCTTTGTTGTTCTCCATTTTTCTGACGCTCTTCGTAACCTTCACTATAGAAATATCTTGAGCTGTCAGGAGTATGAATTTCATCAATTAAATAAATAGTATCACCTATTTTACCAAATTCATATTTAGTATCTACTAGTATCAACCCTCTATCTTTAGCCATTTCACGACCTTTTTCGAATAAGGCTAAAGCGTATTTTTCCAGTTGTGTATATTCGGCTTCAGAAACTAAACCTCTACTTATAATTTGTTCTCTTGAAATATCTTCATCATGCCCAACATGTGCTTTGGTAGTTGGGGTAATAATTGGCTTATCAAAAAAATCATTCTCCTTCATGCCATCTGGTAAAACAACACCACATAATTCTCTAAGACCGGACTTATAAGTGCGCCATGCATGACCTGTTAAATTACCACGAACTACCATTTCCACAGGATAAGTTTCGCACTTCAAACCAATAGTAGCATTGGGTAATGGGGTGCTAATCTTCCAATTGGGAACTATATCCTTAGTAGCATCTAAAAACTGTGCTGCAATTTGGTTTAATACTTGACCTTTATAAGGAATAGTGCGCGGTAGTACTACATCGAAAGCAGATATACGATCGCTAACCAGCATAACCATATACTTATCGTTGATAGTATAAACATCTCTCACTTTTCCTTTATAGAAGTTGGTTTGGCCGGGTAATTGCATAGAATAGTATGATTTTTAAAAACTTTGGGCTGCAAAGGTAGGTTTTATAGATGACATATATTCATATTTAAGTATAAATATGTACAATTAACTGATATTAGCAATACCCATATGGTTTTTATTAATAGTGAACATTCTAAAGGATTATCTCCGATTTTTGCACACCTTAACTGTAGAGGAAAAACTAAACAAAGTATATAAGCAAATTCTATAGTGGGGATTTAAAATAAAATTTATGAAAAGAGTTGCAATAACCGGCCTTGGCGCTATAACACCACTAGGCAATACGGTAGCAGAGTTTTGGGAAAATATATTGGCAGGAAAAAGCGCTGCTGGCCCCATAACAAAGTTTGATGCTTCAAAATTCAAAACACGCTTTGCATGTGAGGTAAAGAACTTTGACCCAACAGCATACATTGACAAAAAAGAAGTAAAAAAATACGACACATTTACACACTACGCAATAGCTGCAACAGACCAAGCCATAGCTGATGCGGGACTAGACTTCAAAGCCATGAGCGAAGAGGCCAGATATGATGTAGGTGTTATATGGGCTACGGGAAATGGAGGTATATCTACATTTGAAGATCAGCTAAAAGAATTTCATTCAGGAGATGGCACACCTAGATTCAACCCCTATTTCATACCCAAAATGATAGTAGATATAGCAGCAGGAGTTATTTCTATAAGACACAACTTACATGGCCCTAACTACTGTACTGTATCGGCTTGTGCATCATCTAATACAGCTTTAATAAGTGCTTTTGACACCATAAAAATGGGCAAGGCTACTATAATGATTTCAGGCGGATCGGAAGCTGCTATTACTCATGGTTCAGTGGGTGGATTTAGTGCAGCACAAGCACTATCTAAACAAAACGAAACCCCGGAGAGTGCATCAAAACCATTTGATAAAGACAGAGACGGATTTGTGATAGGTGAAGGTGCAGGAGCTATAGTGCTAGAAGAATGGGACCATGCAGTAGCCCGTGGTGCAAAAATATATGCAGAAATGGTAGGCGGAGGAATGGCTGCTGACGCATACCATCTTACCGGCACACATCCCGAAGGACTTGGAGCAGTAGTGGGCATGAAGAAAGCTATAAAAGAAGCCGGAATAACTGCTGACGATATAGACCATGTAAACGCACATGCAACATCTACCCACCTGGGAGACATAAGCGAACTATTAGCATTCAAAAAACTATTTGGCGATAGGAAAGTGCCTATAAGCGCTACTAAATCTATGACAGGTCATTTACTGGGTGCGGCAGGTGCAGTAGAAGCTATTATAAGCATACTTTCATTGCAAAACGACATAATGCCGCCCACTATTAATACTGTAAACCTAGACCCCGAGCTACCACAAGATGTAGACATAGTATTGGGCACAGCTAGAAAAACACCTCTAAAATATGTATTGAATAATACTTTTGGATTTGGAGGACATACTGCCACTTCGGTATTCAAGAAATATGAAGGAAGCTAAATAAAACAACAAACAAGGGGCCGATATCAGGCCCCTTGTTTATTTAAAAACCTCAGTCTATTTGCCTAGGTTCTTCATTGGGCTTTGCATACGCATACCTACCTATTTTAGAACATTCATAATAAGCATCAATTCCTAAAGATGCTACTGAATGAGCAGCCGATAAATCTATAAAACCATCGGACTGAACATATTGCTCGGTCTTCAAAACTACATGAGTAATAGCACCTATAACTAGGAATGTACTATTGTGAGTGATAGGAACTATTTCTTTTAAAGACAGTGCATACTTAATGGGTGACTCAGCAACATATGGAGCAAGTATACCATCTACAAACTCTGGCGTTAAACCTACTTGAGAAAACTCGCTAATACCATCGGGATACTTAGCACTTGTTTGGTGTGCTTTAACAACCATATTAGGTTCAATGTGATTAATAGTGTATACACCAGTACTTTCTATATTAGCAATAGTATGCGGTGCAGCAGCTAAAGGTCTGTTAATAAAACCTATCAAAGCAGGGTCGGCACCCAAGTGAACTATATTACTGAATATGGCAAGATTAGGAACTCCTTGAGCATTTATTGTGCCTATGAGGCTGGCACTTTTAAATCCGCTAAGGCTATTTACAAAGTTTCCTCTATAGAATCTATCCCATTGTTTTATCTCCTGAATATCAATTGTAACCATAATGCAAATTAGCTTGATAGTTTCATGAAAGCATATTGTTTACTTTTATAGCTGAAAGAAAGGAGTTAAACACTCTAATCATTCCTATTTACATTTTAAACGCTCCCAAATACAACTCCATTTTTTCTACATTCTGGCGTAGACCTTCATCAGCACCATATTTCTTAACCACCTCTATAAACTGCTCTTTAGAATCAAAGAGCATATGCCATGTTAGCAATGTAGTATTGCCTATAGCTTTAAATGTGATTGTAGATGTAAACCTAGGTTCTGAGATATGTTCATAAACTATTCTTTCTTTTGGTATTACCTCTTTAAAAACACTTTTATTCACATAATCTATACCATCGGAGCCATGCATTATTAAATCCCATTCGCCACCAGCCTGCAAATCCATTTTGTGTATAGTATTAGTAAAACCATTAGGTCCCCACCAATTTTTAATATGCTCTGCTTGGCTCCATACTAACCAAACCAAATCTACAGGTGCGTTAAGTAGGCGCTCAAGTTTTATTTCTCTATCAAGAATATCTTCAGTTATCATTTTCTAATTTTTATTAGCACGTACTATTTTTCAGTATAGTTAATCATCCAGTTAATACCATATTTATCAGAAAAACTACCAAAGTAAGCTCCCCAAAACATGTCCTGCAAAGGCATGGTTATTGCCCCTCCCGCCGACAATTCGTTAAATAACCTTGTGGCTTCGGCTCTACTATCAGGTTCTACATTAATGTGCATATTATTTCCATGAATTAATTTAAAACCCATACTTTCCGGAGCATCTGTTGCCATTAGGATATGACCATTAAGAATCTCTAATTCAGCATGAATGATTAGCTGTTTATCTTCCTCAGACATTTCGGGCTGCCCATCAAAAGGGGCAAAATCACCAAAACGTTGCAAACCATCACCTACAAACTGGCCATTAAATACTTGCTTATAAAACAACATAGCCTCTTCGGTTTTACCCGGAAAATTGAGATAAGTACTTACCCTTGGCATTCTCTTCTGTTTGTTCTCAACTCGCAATTGCATTTGCACTTTAAGATACTCATCTAGCTTGTTGAATGTTTTATTAAAGCCTTCATTCATACTACCATGCATATTTGCGTAGCCCTGCAATTCAGTAGCTAACTCGCTCAGGGGTATACCCACCAATGTGAGCAAAGTACCTCCTTCATGTTCTTCAAAAGTCCATGTATTAAGTACTTCTTTAGGAAACTCAGGAATAGGAGCTGCAATAATGTTACCTGACTGATCGGCGAAAGAATTTGTAAATACCAATTTGTTAGGCACATCTACTTCGCGGTATTTAAATATACCGTACATGGCCATACCATTAGGGAATTTCATTTCATAATGAAAACGACCACCTGGAGTTACATCTAACTGTAATACTTCTAATGCGCACTCGGCAGGGCCCCACCAATGTCGCAAATGCTCAGGATGAGTTAATGCTTCAAATACCAGACTAACTGGTGCATTAATTTTTCTTACTATAGTAAGCTGTACATGATTTTGACTACTCATAACGGTTAAGATTTTAGTGAATGATATAAAACGTAATTATTGTTTTTGCTGCAATTCTTTTAGATAAGCCTCCAGTGCATCCAGCTTAGCCTCCCAAAATTGTTTATACTGTGCTATCCATTGGTCTACCTCGCTTAACTTTTCTAACCTAGCTTCACAATATCGCTCTCTGCCTTTTTGTTTAATATCTACTAAACCACACTCATTTAAAATCTTAACGTGCTTAGATATAGCAGGCCTACTGATATCAAAATTTTCTGCCACAGCGTTTAGAGACAGACTATTTACTGCCAGTAACCCTAGAATAGCCCTTCTGGTTGGGTCTGCTATAGCTTGAAAAACATCTCTTCTTACATCCATTATGTAACTATTTGGTTACAAATATATACGTAACCATTTAGTTACACAAATATTTTTTTATAAAAAAAAGTGACACTAAAAAGTGCCACCCTAAATAGCTTTAGTAAATCTGAATTATAACATCATACCTCCAGACACTTCAATGCGCTGTGCATTAACCCAACCTGCATCATCAGTACATAAAAATGCGACTACGCTACCAATATCAGTTGGCAGACCTACACGCCCTAATGCAGTTACAGAACTAATCATTGCATTCAAATCTGCATTATCTCTTACAGCCCCACCTCCGAAATCTGTTGCTATAGCACCCGGAGCAACAACATTTACTCTTATTTTTCTAGACCCTAACTCTTTTGCCATATATCTTGATAGTGTTTCTATAGCAGCCTTGGCAGCAGCATATGCTGCATAGCCTGCGAATGAAAATCTAGCTAAACCGGACGATATATTTATAATACCACCACCATCGTTCATTATTGACAATAACTGTTGCGACAAAAAGAATGGAGCTTTTAAATGAACACTAACTACATCATCGAACTGAGGCATTGTAGTATCCATAAATGATGAATGCAGAGCAGTACCTGCATTATTTATTAAATAGTCAAAATTATCAGTGCAAAAATAAGACACTAACAAATTTGACAACTCTGCTTTAAAATTAACGAAACTATCGGCCTTAGATACGTCTAAAGACAATAAAGCTGCCTTTACACCATATGACTTTAAAATTGACACTACTTCTTCAGCTGCATCTTTTCTAGAATTATATGTAACAACAACATCTAATCCCTTTTTAGCTAACTGTATAGCCATATCTCTGCCCAAACCACGGCTACCGCCTGTAACGATTGCAATTTTTTGTCTACTCATTTTCTTTTTTTTTACAAAATTGAAAATAAAGCAAGCAAAAAAATGGTGACAGTTACAGATTAAATGGTGAGCAGTTCAGTTTTTGTAGTTTGAGACATTAAATACTGCTCACGATATTGTTTAGGCGTTACGCCTACAAATCTTTTAAAAAACTTAGTAAAATTAGATGGGTCATACGTTAACCCAACTGCTATGTCATTAATGCTTAACGTATTATCCTCTAATTGACGCTTGACTATTTCCAGTATCTTCTCTTCGTAGAAATAGCATGGATGCTTACCAGTTACTAATTTGATGGTATTGCTAAGGTGTGTGGGATGTATATGCATCTCACGTGCAATATCTCTTATTTCAAACATTTCAGTTGCAGAACCAGATAACACGTCTTGCAAATGACGGTCTATGAGATTAATATATTCAATCGTTATCTCATGCTGGCGAGCTAATATTTTCTCTGGAATTTTCATAAAAAGCTATCTACCATCAAAGCTATATATGATATTGTTACTATAACATAAAATCTTTTCGATACCGTATTATTCCATTCTATAAATAATGGTATAAATGGACGACACTATCACTATTATTAGATTCAATAGTGCTATGCAAAATTTATATTGTACACAATATAATTGCAGACTACCTTTACAAAAAAAAGAGAAAATGACATCTACTAACATGGAATTGCTACTGTTAAAAAATCAGGTTTGCTTCCCGGTCTATGCTCTATCCAGGGAAATCACCAATCAGTACAGGCCATTACTAGAACGTTTAGACATCTCTTATCCTCAATATCTAGTATTACTAGTGTTATGGGAAAACGACAAACAAACCGTAAGCGGCATTGGAGATAAACTACTGCTAGACACAGGAACATTAACTCCTCTACTGAAGCGTATGGTAGTAAAAGGATTGATTACTAGAACAAGAAGCACAACCGATGAAAGAGTGGTTGTAATAACCTTAACCACAAAAGGGAAAAACCTAAAAAAGAAAGCAATAACTGTTCCAGAAGGACTGCTATCTAATATGCATATCAGCCTTGAAGAACTTAACCAACTAAGAAATATTACAAACAAAATTTTAAATAAAACAACTCAAAAATGAAACCACTTTATACTGCAGTAGCTACTGCAACAGGAGGAAGAAACGGACATGTAAAATCTGATAACGGTGTATTAGACCTTGATGTAAGAATGCCAAAAGCCTTGGGAGGTGCAAATGATGATTACACCAATCCTGAACAACTATTTGCCGCTGGATATTCTGCTTGTTTTGATAGTGCATTGAATAGAGTTATATCTTTAAGTAATACTAAAGTTGAAAGCACCACTGTAACTGCAAAAGTTAGCATAGGACAACTGGGCAATGGTGCATTTGGACTAGCAGTAGAACTGGACGTAACAGTAAAAGGTGTTGATAAAGAAACAGCGCAAGCATTAGTAGCAAAAGCACATGAAGTATGTCCTTATTCTAATGCTACAAGAGGAAATATTGAAGTATTACTAACCACTAATATCTAATAATGAAAATAATCAGTCTAATATTAACTCTAGTAGTAGCAATAGAGCATCTAGTAATTCTATACATTGAGATGTTTGCCTGGGAAACCATAGGCAAAAAAGTATTTAATACTTCTCTTAAGCCAGACCTGTTTAGCCCCACTAAAACATTGGCGGCAAATCAGGGTTTATACAATGGATTTCTATCGGCAGGATTAATTTGGTCATTGGCTATATCTGATGCTAACTGGAGTATAAATATTAGACTATTTTTCCTTACCTGTATAGCTATTGCCGGTACTTACGGAGCTCTTACTGCTTCTAAAAAAATATTTATTATACAAGCACTGCCTGCAATAGTAGCTATAATAACATCATTAATTATATAGCAATGGAACTGATAGATCATTTAAAATGGAGATATGCTACTAAAAAATATGATAGTAGTAAAAAAGTAAAACAAGAAGATGTAGATAAAATAGTAGAAGCTGCGCGTTTAGCACCTACATCATCTGGCATGCAACAATTTAGAATCATCATTATTACAAATGATGAACTAAAAAAGAAAATAGTTTCGATTGCCAACAATCAACAAATTGTTGCCGACTGTTCTCACTTGCTTGTATTCGCAGCTTGGGACAAATACACCAGCGAGCGAATAGACCAGGTATTCAACTATACTGCAGTAGAAAGAGGATTACCTGTAGATAGATTTAAAAACTATACCGACTTACTTAAAAAAAGTTACCTACAACAAGAGGCAGATACAAACTTTGCACACACAGCAAGACAAGCATATATAGGTCTAGGGTTTGCTTTAGCCCAAGCAGCTGAACTAAAAATTGACAGCACTCCAATGGAAGGTTTTGATAACCAAAAACTGGATGATTTATTAAACCTATCTGAACTTCAGTTAAGAAGTGTCCTACTATTACCTATTGGGTATAGAGATGCAGAAGCAGACTGGTTAGTTAACATGAAAAAAGTTAGAATACCAATTGAAGATTTTCTTTTGAGTTATAACTAAATAACAGTAATAAAAGAAGCCGCAATAATCTTAGCGGCTACTTTTATTTTTGTATTTCTACATTAAAATTATCATGACAAGACCTGACGAACACGAATATGCCCCATACTTTAAAAAGTATATTGACCTAGTAGGTGAGGACAGTTTTAAATCGCTATGGACAAATAATACAGAAGAGACAATAGCCTTCTTTAATGCCATTCCAGAGGATAAACATGATTATAGATATGCTGAGGACAAATGGAGCATAAAATCGGTATTGATGCATATTATTGATACAGAACGCACTTTTGCATACCGAGCTTTAGTATGTGGAAGAGGAGACACATCAGTAACGTTACCGCTAATGGACGAAAACCTATATGCAGACAATGTAAACGTGCACCACTATACTATGTCAATATTAATTGAAGAGTTTAAAGCCGTTCGCCAATCTTCAACTTATTTATATAACAGTATAACTGAGGAACAAAGTAAAATAATAGTGCATAGTAGTGCAGCACCATTCAGTGCAAGAGCTATTGCTTATATGATGATGGGACATATAAAACACCATATGAACATAATTAAAGAACGATACCTTTAGCTCTACCCTCTAGGATATAAAGTAGTTTTTAGCTTGATAAAAAATGGTAAAAATCTTTTTAAAGAAATAGGAAAAAGATTTTGCTAAAAATAAAAAAGATTTTATCTTCGCACTCCCAAAGCGAATGAGGGGTTAGTTCTTAACAATTGGAAGCATAGCTCAGCTGGTTCAGAGCACCTGCCTTACAAGCAGGGGGTCCGCGGTTCGATCCCGTGTGCTTCCACACTTTAGTTCTTTTTAATACACTTTTTTCGGAAGCATAGCTCAGCTGGTTCAGAGCACCTGCCTTACAAGCAGGGGGTCCGCGGTTCGATCCCGTGTGCTTCCACACTGCCTCGCAATAGCGAGGCTTTTTTTATGTCCATACCATACTTCCGTATAGAATATGAAACGCTAATAGACCAACACATGCCGCATTATTATTCAATAAACCATTTCAACTTCATCTGTTTTAGTTTCCTCACCACTTAGAACGATACACCTATAATCGCTAATCCTAAACCCAATACAAATACCATAAGTGAATAAAACTTCACTACTTTCTAGAGTCCTTATACTATCAATAATTCGACCTGAATTAAGCCAATTATATATAGCCAATTAAAACCGTTTGGTTCGGCTACAATACTCCTCGCAAATGGCTTATCTGTTTTTAATAGCAATTGGCCATAAATTTTATAAAATAAAAATCCCGCTGAAATTTCAGCGGGATTTTCTATAAATCAGATAGTTAATACTTATTCAGCACTACCACCCTCTTCTGCTTTTTTCAATTTGTCTTTGATAGAAGCTAAAGCACCTAGATCACCTAAAGTTGGTTTTTCAACTTTACTTTGGATGTTTTTCACTGCTTTTTTAGTTTTTTCAGTTTCGTTTGCAGCTTCTTTTTTAGCAGCTTCTTTCTCTTCGTTCTTAGTTTGTTCCCAAACTTTAGAATGAGATACTAGAATACGTTTGTCGTTACGATCGAATTCGATAATCATGAAAGGCAATGTTTCTTCAGCCTCAACATTATTACCATCTTCTTTACGCAAGTGACGTGCAGGAGCATACGCTTCTAAACCGTATTGCAATTGAACTGTAGCACCTTTATCATCTTTGCGGGTTACGCTACCTTCGTGAACAGAACCGATTGGGAATACTGTTTCGAAGGTATTCCAAGGATCTTCTTCCAATTGTTTATGACCCAAAGATAATTTGCGGTTTTCTTTATCGATGCTTAGGATGATAACATCAATTTTATCGCCGGTTTTTACAAACTCACTTGGGTGGTTGTAACGTTTAATCCAGCTTAAATCACTGATGTGAATCATACCACCGATACCAGTTTCCAACTCAACAAACACACCATAAGGAGTAATGTTTTTAACAGTACCACTGTGGCGGCTATCTTGAGGGAATCTTGTTTCGATAGTTTCCCATGGATCAGCAGTTAATTGTTTGATTGATAAGCTCATTTTGCGCTCATCTTTATCAAGTGTTACTACTACTGCTTCATGCTCTTCACCTAACTTAAAGAATTCTTTAGCGTTAATTGGTTGAGAGCTCCAAGTAATTTCAGATACGTGAACCAAACCTTCAACACCAGGAAGTATTTCAAGGAATGCACCGTAATCTTCTATATTAACAACTTTACCTTTAACGCGAGCACCTTCGTTGATGTCTGTAGGTAAGTTATCCCAAGGATGAGGAGTTAATTGTTTTAAACCAAGGCTGATACGTTTTTTCTCATCATCAAAGTCAAGAACAACCACATTCAGTTTTTGACTGTTGTGTAGAACTTCACTTGGATGTGTTACGCGGCCCCAGCTAATATCAGTGATATACAACAATCCGTCAACACCACCAAGGTCGATGAATGCACCGAAATCAGTAACATTCTTAACAGTACCTTCAAGTACCTGACCTTTTTCTAATTGGCCAATGATAACGCTACGTTGTTGCTCGATATCGCTTTCGATAAGCGCTTTATGGCTTACTACAGCATTACGGATTGTCTCATTGATTTTCACAACTTTGAAATCCATAGTTTTACCTACATACTGATCGTAATCAGTTACAGGTTTAACATCTATCTGAGAACCAGGCAAGAATGTTTCCAAGCCGTGAACATCCACGATAAGACCACCCTTAGTTTTAGAAGTGATAGTACCTGTAACAACTTCACCGGTTTTGTAGAAGTCAACAATTTGTTGCCAAGAGCGAGCAGCACGTGCCATTTTACGGCTAAGGTGCAAATGTCCGCCTTTGTCTTCTTTCTCAACTACCATTACCTCGATAACATCGCCAATTTTTACGTTTGGCATATCGCGGAACTCGTTAAGAGAAATCATACCATCAGATTTGAAACCAATGTTGATGATAGCGTCAGTCTTAGTAAGACCAACTACTGTACCCATCATTACTTCGTTCTCGTTGATGGCTTTGAAGGTATTGTCATACACTTCATTGAATTTTTTACGGTCTTCTTCTTTGTAAGAAGCTACGTTTCTTTTGTCTACACTCCAGTCAAAATCATCATGAGATGTTGTTGAAGCTGCCTCATAATAATGACGGCTAGGACGTGTAGTTGCTTCTGCTACTGCAGGAGCTGCGGTTTGTACGGACTCAACTGCTTCTGGAGTTGTTCCGGCTGTTTGGGAATTGATTTGATTTTCTTCCAATTGTTTGTTCCTCCTTTTGAATGAAATTTTTGGGACTGCAAAGGTAGGTATTTTTATGAATAAGTTGATTTTTTTATTTGTTCTCTTACAGCCACCTTTTGTAAAACAATTAAAACAACAGTAAAATGGCCAAAATATGTTATACTTTTAGGCTATGTTAGTAAGAAAGATACTATATATATGCTCCTTATGCACCTTGCCATATGTTGGTTGGGGTCAATCTACCCAAACACAACATACTGATAAAGAATATATGAAGCAGGCCTATTGGATAGAAATGATAAAAGATACTGCCACTAATTATTTTGAAGCTCAAAAGGCCTTTAATCTATACTTCACCAAACATGAACTGCCTGAAGAAGAGCATGATGTAATTGGCGAACGTGAAGAACGTGAAAGACATCCTTCAAAAAGGAAACTGCGAAAAATACAAGCTGAAAATAGAATGCGCCTTGAAGTAAAGAAATATTACCATTGGCGAGAAACAAATAAACCTTATGTACAGGCTGACGGCTCTATATTGGGCCCTTGGGCAAGAATTCAAATTTGGAAAAATGCAAAATAGAACTTTACAGACCTTACTATATTTATTAGTCATATGCTGCCAATCCAATAACGCATGTGCCCAAGCTATCTCTAGTTGGACTAATACTGGTCCCATACAATTTCCTATAAATGTTAGCGGGCAAGTACATGGTATGGGTAGGGTATGCCAACAAAAATTTCACCCTAGCAATCCGGCAAAACAATATGCGGTTAGCGCTTCAGGAGGTTTATACATCTCTAATGATACGGGACATACATGGACTCCCACACCCGGCACCGAAGTTATGCCTAATACAGCATGTGCGTCTGTTTGCATTGATTATACAAACGATAATATAATATACCTAGGCACCGGAGACCCCAACTATTACTCAACTGGTTTGGGTGTATGGAAAAGTACAGATGGTGGAGCTACATTTAGTGCTATAACTACTGGCATTGGCTATAGAATGGCGGTTGAACTTATCATGTCTCCTACTAACCACAATACAGTAATAGCTGCAACTAATGATGGTATTTGGCGTACCACTGACGCAGGTGCCACATGGACACAGCAACTTGTAGGTGGGCGCTTTACTGACATGAAGCAAAGACCGGGTAGTAATAATGTTCTATATGCTGTATCAGACACCGCTTACTATAGAAGCTTGGATATGGGTGTTAGCTGGACTAGAATAACGTCTGGACTAGTAATTCCCGCGGGTAATGGTGGGATGCGAATAGCTGTTAGCAGAGCAGATACTAATAGAGTTTATATAGGCACTACAGACGACTATGGCAGAATAATGCGCTCTACGAATGGGGGCTTATCTTTTACAAACGTTTATTACAGTACCGACCAATGTTTAGTATGTTATGATTCTACCGTTACATCCGGTTCTCAAGGCAACTACAATTTCACTTTAACAGCCAACCCGGATAATGCCAATGAACTGCTTCTCGGTTCGCACTGTGTATGGCGTTCGACAGATGGCGGCGCTAGCTGGAGCTGGCGCACACAGTGGTGGAATCAAGTGCATACAGACATGCACGACATTAACTACAACCCTTATAATACCGGAGTAATATACAATTCTAACGACGGAGGTATTTGGCGCTCTACCGACCCTTCAGCGACTAATTGGATACCATTCAGCACAGGACTTGCGGCTACAGAAATATACCATGCGGCACAAAGCCCAATTAGCAGAGAATTAATAAGCATTGGTACTCAAGATAATGGGGAATTATATTATGACGGCATATGGAAAACAAATAGAGGTGGCGATTGGGGAGAAAGATGCGCTATAAGCAGAGCCAATGACGGCACTGTATACTATAATAACGGACTAAGAAGGAATTTAACACCCCTAACAGGCGACTATTCCTACAATGCACCATTTACAGCAGGTGGCAGTTATCAATGGGCAATGAGCTTTAGCTATACTAATGCAAATAATGCTTTTGTAGCTACGGATAGCATTTGGAGAACTAACAATTTAAGCCTCAATAGTCCTAGCTGGACATTTTTATACAGCAACGGAGAAGGCATTTATGACATAGCATGCAGTAGAGCCGACTCTAATTTACTATTTGCCATTACCAATAATGGACATCTACTTAGAAGCACCAATGCACTGTCTGGCGCACCAACTTTTACTCAGCTATCTACGCCAGTGGCAACTAATATATTGGGCAGTGTAGCGCTGCATCCCTACAATAAAAACATAGTATATATTACTTGCAACAGTAGAATATATAAATCTACCGACATGGGTAATACCTGGATTAACATCACAGGTGGGCTACCGTCATTAAATATACTTAAAGTTCATACCGACCAATATAACAGTAACGACCGCCTATTTGTTTCACTGGGCAACTATATGTTTTATAAAGATAACACTACCCCTTGGACAGCATCTTTAGGATTGCCAACCATTATGAACTTTACCGATTTCATGATGTTTAGCGATAGTACTTCAGGCTCTGTATTGCGCTTATCTAGCTATGGCCGTGGTGTTTGGGAAAGCAATATGAATATTAATATGCCTCCTGACATTCATTTTACTGCTGACAAACGCACTATTTGCCCTGGAGATACCGTTCATTTCAGTAAAAGTATTTTTGGGAATGTAAGTGGATTTACTTGGTATTTCCCGGGCGGCACACCAGCCACTAGTACAGCCGATAGTCCTATTGTAGTTTACAATACTATAGGTAGTTATAATGTAATGCTTAGTGCAAGCGGCAGTACTGGCTCTAGCACTGATACTGCAACTAACTATATATTGGTATCTAACGGGTTAACCGCAACAGTAAATGAAGGATTTGAAGGAGGTGTATTTTTACCTTCTACACAATGGCAACTAACATCTGAAAGTGGAAGTAACTGGCAACCATATGCCGGAGGTGGCGCATTTGGCCTTAGTGGAACATGTGTAATGTATGACAACTTTAACCACGATGCCGGTGGTAAAAAAGATAGGCTTATTTTACCTAAGTTAGATCTAACTACCGCTACTTACGCCTATCTAACATTTGATATTGCCTATGCATACTATCCTGACTATAAAGACTCTTTATTAGTTGAAGTATCTACAGACTGTGGAAAAACTTATAGTACTGTTTACAGCAAAGACAGCGCAGATTTAGCTACAGCGCCAAACACCACATCAGAATTTGTTCCTGCAACTACAGAATGGAGAAAAGACTCTATTAGTCTCAATAGCTTTATAGGTAATGGAGTGGTAGTGGCATTTACCAATAAAGGGCACTATGGACAAAAAATATACTTAGACAATATTAACTTAAAATCAGACGGCATACCTGCCGGTATAAACAATAACCATATTAACACCTCAATTAAACTAAATCCCAATCCTAATAATGGGATATTTAATATTTCAGGAAAACTTAACGGTAGTGCAGCCACAGTAACCATTACAGACATGAGTGGTAGAACCATACATGAAACCATGTTAAATTCATCAAACAACCCATACTTTAATGAGTCTATCAATTTACATCAGGCACATCCCGGTATATATATTATAGCCATCAAGAATGAGTATGGTACAATTTATACAAACAAACTAGTTATACAAGAATAGAAAAAAGGCTCAATAAAAATATTGAGCCTTTTCAATACTTGAAAAGCAGTAATCTATTGCTTTAAAAATTTCCTCACCTCAGTAAATGAATTAGTTTTAATCCTAACTATATACATACCACTTGCCCAGGTAGATACATCTAAAACATTATGTTGCGCATATTTCGAACTATATTTTATCAGTCCATTCATATCTACAATCTCCAACATACCATTTTCGTTATTATCCAAAATAATATTTACCTGATTTGTAGCAACTGTAGGGTATAATTGAATATTATTTTTACTCATTAAGTTGCCTATACCGCCCAAAGTAGATAAGTTGTTCAATGAATCATATGAATGAATCTCTGCATTACTCAAAACTCTATTATATAGTTGTAGATCATCCAATATGCCATTAAACTGATATTTTCTTCCTGCTAGATTATAATCATACAAACTAAATCCAATATCAATACCGGTAGTTCCAGTACCAAAGTTGGCACTAGGAGTAGTAGAAGTAACAACAGCGGCTAAAGTATCATCTTGCCAAATCTTGAATTTATACTTATCAAATGTTACTACTACTGTATGCCAATGCTCTCTTTGAAGGTATGTTGGAGTTCTCCAGTCAGCATAATGGCTAGAGGTGTGATAACCTGCTCTTAGAATTATATTATTTGTATTAGTATCAACTTCTGCAGAACTGCTGTCTGTAGCATTATCATTAAATTGTAGCGTATAACCTTCATAGCAGCTCACAGTACCTCTTGTTAATATTACCGAGTTCTGATCATCATTATTAGGGAAGCCGGATATTTTAAATACACTACAAATAGTAAAAGAATCTAAGTTCATTAAAGGATTGTAAGGAATATGCAAGTAGCTAAATGTAGAATCAAGAGGCAGTGCATTGCTTACAATAGGAGCAAACTTTAATCCATGTCCAAAGACACCATCCGAACCGTAATCAGGATTAACATTTCTAAACTCAACAGGATTTAGTCCGTTGCCAGAAACATCATTAATGGTGCTATCAAAACTCCAATGGGCTATTACTCCCGGAAATGAAGATTGGGCAAAAGTGACACTAGAAAGTGTTAGTATACATATAAGTATAAATAAATTACTTTTCATAGAAAATAGTTTTGGATTACAAATATAGGGCATTTAAAAAGGTGATAGTTAACTACCACCTTTTTAAATATAAATCATTTAATATATCCTAAAATCTTGAGCATACTTTGTGGAGATTGCTCTCTGGCATATA